>CAZPAE010000020.1:0-4681 GCA_964584455.1 uncultured Thioalkalispiraceae bacterium | reverse complement strand
GTAAAGAATGGTTCGATAAAATGGAGATCTATATGGTGCTATAGTGGGTTAAAGCGGACCATACCCCAAGCTTGGAAGAGGCCAAAACCCGTTTAAGTCACTTACAAACCCATGGACCAACACCCCATGCCTTTAGTTTCAGGCACCCTTATCCACCGCCCGGTGGCAACCAAATTGATCCGATTAAGGATGAATGCGCCTAACGATATTGGAATATTCTATGTCATACCAACTCTACGCTATTCGTATCTTCAGTATTAAATGGGACCAGTCCTTTCGCTTCTATAAAGAAACCCTTGGTCTACCTTTGTTTTATAGTGATGCAGAACTTGGTTGGGCACAGTTTGACGTGGGCGCTGCCTATATTGGCTTAGAAAGGTGTGATGATAGTACGGAATCAGCCGAACTAGTCGGGCGTTTTGTTGGCATCTCTTTGCAGGTTAATGATATAGAAGCAACATATACGTCGTTGAAAGCGAAAGGTGTTGAGTTTACTTCGCCCCCCGAACAACAAGCTTGGGGGGGTACCTTGGCTCATTTCAAAGATCCTGATGGCAACATCATTACCTTACTCGATGCTAAGGGAGATTAACTCGCCTATTTAGCACACAACATCATTAAAACCGATAATCAAAATTATCCTGGAAGCGTTGTTGGAATTCGTCCATGGTAAAGCGGTGATTTTGGGTACCGTTATGTTCGATTTTAATAGCACCCATTAAGGCTGCGATACGGCCTGTGGTTTTCCAATCTAACTCATTCATTAGGCCATATAGCAAACCGGCGCGATAGGCATCCCCACAACCGGTCGGATCATTAATCGCTGATGTTTTCGCGGTAGGAATCGTCAAACATTCACCATCTTTCAGATAAATATCCGAACCTTCACCACCACGCGTCACAATGATCGCTTCAACCTGTTTAGCTAATTCTTCAATACTTTTACCGGTACGCTCTTGTACTAATTGTGCTTCATAATCGTTTACCGCTACCCAAGTAGCTTTATCAATAAAATCCGATAAGTCATCACCATCAAACATGGGTAAACCCTGGCCAGGGTCAAAGATAAAAGGAATATTTGCTTCAGCGAATTGCGTGGCATGCTGTAGCATACCATCACGCCCATCTGGTGAGACAATACCGATACTCGCGCCTTTTGCATCGGCTACTTTATTCTCATGAGCTAAATTCATCGCGCCAGGATGAAACGCAGTAATTTGATTATCATCTTGATCAGTAGTGATAAATGCCTGAGCAGTGTAGTTATCCTCTTTTTCGGTTACGTAGTCACGCGCAATACCATGCTTATCCATCCACTGAGCATAGGGGGTAAAATCCGTACCGACGGTTCCCATGGGTAAGGCTTCACCGCCTAACATATTCAGGTTAAACGCAATATTACCTGCACAACCACCGAACTCACGACGCATATCAGGCACGAGGAAGGAGACATTTAGAATATGTACTTTATCGGGCAAAATGTGGTTCTTAAACTGATCATGAAAAACCATAATGGTGTCATAGGCAAACGAACCACAAATTAAGGCTGACATAAACTATCCTCTTATCCTGTCATACGATTAACGATGATCAATCCCCACACTAAGCAAACATTGACCAATGAAATAAAAACCGCCGCTGAACCCATATCCTTAGCGCGACCGGCCAGTTCAGTATACTCATCTCCAAACCGATCGACGACGGCCTCGACCGCAGAATTTAATAATTCAACGATCAATACAAATAATAAACAACCAATGAGCAAAATATAATCTAACCAATCCTGCCCTAGCCAAATGGCCACCGGTACTAACAAAACAAAGAGTAAGGCTTCTTGTCGAAACGCTGACTCATGGCGTAGCGCCGCTCGAATGCCTTGCATGGAATAGCCAAACGCATTGATGATACGCGTTAGCCCTGTCGCCCCGGGTTTGCCCATAATAATGACTTTTCGTTTATTGTTGTGACCAGGCTAAGTCTAACTCTTTTGCCGCTTTCACGTCATCTAATCGACGCACCGGCAAGGTATGCGGTGCCGTTGTCACCGTCTCTGGTGTACTACTCGCCTCTTCTTGAATTTTAATCATCGCATCAATGAAATTATCCAACTCTTGCTTGGTTTCTGTTTCGGTGGGCTCGATGAGAAAACACTCGGGCACTAGTAAAGGGAAATATGTGGTTGGTGCATGGAAACCATAATCCAACAGTCGCTTAGCAAAGTCCATTGCTGTCACATTTAGCTCTTTGGCCTGACGTTTGAGTGTCACAATAAATTCATGGGTCGCACGGCGATCTTTAAACGCAATATCAAAACCCGCCTGAGCTAAGCGCGCCATCATATAGTTCGCATTGAGTGTGGCAAATTCTGCGACCCGCTGCATACCTTCATGGCCTAAGAGTCGCGCATAGATATAAGCGCGTAACAATACCCCGGCATTACCCATAAAAGCGGATAACCGCCCCATGGTGTCCGGTACATCTTGCTCATCCAGTAAACGATATTGCTCACCCTCTTTGGCAACCATGGGTACAGGTAAATAAGGAATCAGCCGCTCACTCACGCCGACCGGCCCGGCCCCTGGGCCACCACCACCGTGTGGTGTCGAAAAGGTTTTATGTAAATTCATATGAATCACATCAAACCCCATATCGCCAGGTTTCACTTTACCCAAGATGGCATTCAGATTAGCCCCATCGTAATACAACAAACCACCGGCCTCATGCACAATGGCCGCGATTTGCTTAATCTCGCGCTCAAACACACCTAAGGTCGAAGGATTGGTCAACATAATGCCACCGGTTTGTGGACCAACCGCAGCGCGTAAAGCATCTAAATCCACATCACCGTGTTTATCTGTAGGAATTTCTTTTACCTTAAAGTTACACATGGTAGCAGTCGCCGGGTTGGTACCATGGGCTGCATCAGGCACTAAAATTTCTGTGCGCCCAGTATCACCACGGGCATCGTGGTAAGCGCGAATCATCGCAACCCCAGCAAACTCCCCTTGCGCACCGGCCATGGGCGCTAAAGATACCTGCTTCATCCCGGTCACATCTTTTAGGATCTCTTGTAAATCGTACATACACGCCAAATAACCTTGGCTTAGGTTATTCGGGCTTAAAGGGTGGCGCTGAGTAAAGCCCGGTAACATAGCCAGTGAATTACAACCCCGGGGGTTGTATTTCATAGTGCATGAGCCTAATGGATAAAATTGCGTATCAATGGAAAAGTTCTTTTGTGATAACCGTGTGTAATGCCGTACTACCTGCATTTCTGATACTTGTGGCAAATTCAGTGCGGTATCACGTAACAAGGTATCAGGAATATCATCAACTTGGGTTTGCTTGCGTGGCAGTTGAGCAAGATTGGCACGCCCTGATTTAGATTGCTCAAAGATCAACATGGTTATTCACTTTCGTCTTAATAAATCGTGTTAAATGTATTAAAGCGCAGCAATGGCTTTATCGTAATCGGGTTCTTGCGCAATTTCAGGTACTAATTCGGTATACGCAACTTGGTTATTTTCATCCAACACCATAACTGCACGTGCTGTAATCCCCGCTAATGGGCCATCTTGAATTAATACGCCGTAATCTTTAGCAAAGTTTTTACTGCGCATCATGGACAAATTAACGACTTTATTGGTGCCTTCCGCCTCGCAAAAACGCCCCATGGCAAAGGGTAAATCAGCCGAAATAATTAATACCACCACATCATCACGCCCACCTAATTCTTCATTGAATTTCTTGGTCGACATGGCACAAACACCGGTATCTAAACTTGGCACGATATTCAGTAATTTCTTTTTACCGGCAAAATCAGCCAGTGTTTTATCTTCTAAGTCTTGGGTAGTCAGTTTAAACTCTGGTGCACTACTGCCTACTGCGGGTAAGTCACCATTTGTATTAATTTCATTGCCTTGTAAGGTAATCTTAGCCATGTTTTTCTCCTACATAGGTTATTATGCTGTCTTTGGTTGAGCTGAGTGCTTTGCCGCAGGCAGTTTATCAACAATACGTGAAATATTTTCGACATAGTGCTGAATATCTGCACTAGACTTTGTTTCTGTTGCACAAACTAACATTGTGTTGCCTAGTTCGGGATAATACTGCGCAAGCGGGACACCACCCACGATAGATTGCTCCGATAATGCATTCATTACATCTTCAACAGGAGCATCAAATTCAAATACCGCTTCATGAAAGAAAGGACGTGAAAATAATTTTCGTACCCCGGATACTTGCGATAAAGCACTGACTAATTCACCAGTGTTATGGTGTGACTCACGGGCAACTCGAGACAAGCCTTCCGGCCCCACTAAACTCATATAAATAGTCGCCGCCGTAACTAATAGACCTTGGTTAGTACAAATATTCGATGTGGCCTTGGAACGGCGAATATGCTGTTCACGGGCTTGTAAGGTTAAAGCAAAACCTTGTTTACCATCCATATCCGTGGTTCGACCAATAATCCGCCCTGGCATTTGTCGCACATATTCTTTGCGACAACACATAATGCCAAAGTAAGGTCCGCCTGATGACATGGGTGCCCCTAATGGTTGGCCATCGCCACATACAATATCGGCACCGGTTTCACCCCATTGTCCTGGTGGCTTCAGTAACGCCAAAGACATCGGATTAACCACTGCAATCACTAACGCATGATGTGAATGTGCCCAGT
>CAZPAE010000019.1:0-12487 GCA_964584455.1 uncultured Thioalkalispiraceae bacterium | reverse complement strand
CATTTTGAAAGGCTTACCTTCTTTTTTATACTGCTCAACAACGGGCTTTAAATAATCTGCTTTGATGGGATGAACAGGCTTACCATCTTTGTGTGGTACATGTTTTTTCATTTGTTTCCAAATATCATTGGAAACCGTAATGCCGTTACCATTTAAGTCCATGCTAAATGCGGTAATGACATGGGATTTTGTACCAAAACCAATGGTTGCCCCTAATGGCTGCCCTGCTAACATATGGGCCCCATCCAACTCACCATCAATAACGCGGTCTAACAATACTTTCCAGTTAGCCTGTGCTTCTAATGTGACATAGAGCCCTTCGTCTTCGAAATACCCTTTTTCATAAGCAATGGCTAGGGGAGCCATGTCGGTTAATTTAATAAAACCAAACTTTAAGTCTTCTTTTTCTGGTTCACCGACTTCTGCCATAGCTTGCTTGCTCATGCCAATGACCAATAGACCACTTAGCATCACTAGCGATAGCACGCTCGATTTTAAAAAACATGTTACTTTTTGCATCATCTTCATTTCAGCTATCTCAACCTCTTGCATTTTTATCGAGCTGCTTTTCATGCCATAAAAAAACACCTACTCGTACACGTAAAGCAGCGTTTGTACTCATAGGCGCCGTTGCCCTTAAGATTGCCCCACTGTATCCAGCAGAACCCCATAACTTATTTCCCTTAACGCAAGCTCTATGCCAGCTACATTAGAATATTCTTAAGTTATTGTTTTCACTAAATCTATTGGTAAAATGACAGCGAGATGACGCAAATAATAGGTTTGTAGGAAGTCATATATGCTTGATAATGGTGCAAATAATCCCTGAATAGCCATAACACGAATAAATATAGGGCACCGAAATCAAACGCCCTGCCTTTAACTGGTGCAACATAGGGAAGAAAAAGATCAAGGTCCTGTGCAAAACACAGGACCTTGACTAGGAGAACAGAATGCTAGGCAGCAATCGATGCCGCTGCCTCTTTCATTGTTGTGGCGAGAATGACATATGTATCAGTCCAAGCTTGCTTAACAGGCTCAGTAAAGGCATCACCTAAACCTGCACCCAGTGTCCATAATAAGGCTTCACCTACCGCATCATAATCCTCAGGTTTAACACCATAAGCAACATGGCGCTTACCCATATCTTGCACAGCAGGTACCACTGCCTCCAGATTATTTAGGCTATTGACCGCGGTATTGATCATTGCCATTAGCTTGCGTCCTTGTTCTGCCATATCGTTGGGGAACAGCGCCTTATAACCAGGGTTAATCTCAAACAGCTTGCCATAAAACAGCTCTGCGGCCTTGTCTGAGATAGGTTTTACCTTCTCCCAACTCTCTTGAACTAATTTAATTTGTTCAGGGGTCATAACTTATACTCCTCAGTATATTGATTTGCTTAAATTGGAATACGTATTACTACGCCGCCCATAACTTCACCCATTTTAAAGTCAGTACGTGGGCTGTCTTTATGCTCGTTATGACAAGAAATGCAGGCTGGCGCTACTGCCACATCAGGATAGACCGCGGTGAAATACTTCACACCACCTAATGTCTCTTCTGAATAAAAGTTCTTGCCTGGGTTTTCAGCAATATAGTTCAAACCTTGTTTCTCAATATCGGTTTTTGGTTTATTTTGTTTGTTCACGGGCCATAGTGACAATAAAGCATAATTAAATGGTGCACCCTTTTCCGCTACACGCTCTGAACCATAACGAAACATTTGTGCCGGTAATACCAATGCTTTGTCATCTTTCCAATGCTCCGAGGCTTTAATCACTTTATCTTCCTTGGTCAAGCGATTAACAATGAGCCGTGTATAGACAGTCCTATCTGCTTCCATCACACTGTGTAGAGAATCAGCCATGACTTGAGGTGAGACTCCAACTTGTTCTTGGCCACCACATGCCGACAATAAAAATGCCGCCAGCGTACTACTAAATATCATAGGTAATGTTAATTTCATCATTTCCTCTCCTACGTTAGATGTTTGTTGAGATTTATGGGTTAGCATCTTTCTTCAAACCCAAACGTTGTTTAACCAAGTCGAGACTCTCAACATGGATGCTTGGCTTATCGGAAAAATTCGTTTCAATCAGCTTCCTATCCGCTAATGCATCGATCGCAAAACCTAATCCATGGCAGTCCATGCAGACACTGCGCAACATTTTTTCATTAGGGCGTAAATTATCATTTTGATTGTGCTCAACAATAATGTACTCGCCATCACCGTATTTCACTGGTTTTCGAGGCATGTGGCAGGTAGCGCATGACACGCCACTATTTGGCTTTGCCATACCAGTCATTTCCTTATGCCAGGTATTAAAATGAGAAGACTGTTTATATGCCAAGCTATGTGTATCGTCGTGACAACTTAAGCAAGCCTCAACAGCAGCATGTTTTGTATCGAATCGATGTGCACTGTGACACGAAACACAGGATAGCTCTTTGTGTGCAGCACTTTTCTTCATATCCACTCTAGCTCGCGCTGGCGTCATTGGGCTTAGTTCCTGCGCTAAACGCATACCGTGTTTACCTGCTAAAAACCCTTTAGTTTGGTCCGTATGGCATGTCATACAAACCTCGTGTGTTGGTCTATCTATCCACACAGGTTGTGCACTATCTGATATTTTTTGCTCATGACAAGCCGTACAATTCACCCCTGCATCACGATGTGCTGTATCTGCCCAGTCTTGACTTACTTTTGGATCATCACGCACACTGATAGGACGATCTGCATTCGAAATAGGAACCGGCTTAATCGGGTAACGTTCTAGGGGATAGCTCTCTAGGACTTGGTAGGCTGCTGTTAACGAAAGTGGCACCTGGCTCATAAGTTCTTTATGCGCCGGCTCATCGATATGCTTTGCTAAGAAATCTTCGTATAAAGCACGATTATCGTGAAAATTATGGCAGCCCCCGGTTGCACAACTTAAGAATGACATTCCCTTATGGCTTGGCCTATTTTCAGCAACATCCTCGTGACATTTAAAACAAAAATCTTCGGGCACCGTAACGCCCATCGCTAACGTAATATCTTCTTGGTGCTCAGTGTGGCAAGTGACACATGCTCGCGCATCCAACTTAGCGACACTGTCAGCGTTACGGGGGTTAGTAAATTTTGACTTCGGATGTGAATCGTCAGCCGTTGCTAATTCTTGTGCATGACAATTCATGCATGCATCCTGCAATACATCTTTACCCCCCATAGGATCGGTATGGCAAGCAGTACACGCCATTTCGATTTGATGATGTCCATGACTGGTTTTGCCGGGCAAATAAACCGTTTTATCATCACCAAGGAGTTGCACGATGAGGTACCCCACTAAGGCGCCTGTTACCAACAACCAATAAACCCAAATTATTTTTTTACTCTCTTGCATACTACTATCAACTAGAAATAATACGTTTTGATGATGTGAAATGTGAGTAATGCAGGTAATGGCCAAAATAATAAGACGTGCCCCCATTGCATATAACCGCGAATACGCTGTGCTAAAACACCATCTATTTTGTGTTGCAAGGACATAAACACGCCAAACATACTGCCAATCAACATTAAGCCTAAAAACAAGAGCATCAACCACGCATTAAGATTATCGCCAAGCCGAAAGCCAGTATGCAGAAACAGCCCAACACCAATAAAAACACCGAGCAAAACATGTAAGTAGCGCCAAAATGTAAAATCAAATAAGGCAAACTTCGGCCAACGTTTTCGCAGCGACAACAGTAAGCCAACCACGATTAAAAATAGTATGCTGTAACCTGATATTTGCTTAATAAGGTTATCTCGCCATAGCAGATCCCATTGTATTGATGTCATAGAAGAGGCGTTATAGGCAATACCAGGTAACAACACTGCCGCAGTCACCATCAGGCTGATCAGTACGGAATAGAGTAGGAAAGATTTTAGTGCTGGGATTTTATCGGCTTTAACAACACCACCAAGCAAGGATTGAATCAATGGCCGACAGCTACCACAAACCGTCGACGCCGATGTTCTCTGCATAACCGATTCAATTGAATTACAACCAGAACTAATAGCTTGACTGCACTGACCACGTGTTACCCCAGTACAATTACATACCACTGCACTCGCTGGCCATTGGCTAACACTTTTACCTTGCTCCAAAGGCCACAAATCACCGGTTTTAATAAAACGACGAATTTGCCATGGCCAAATATAACGTTGTTTAACAATACCTTCTTGTATCCGGGCTAATGCGCCCCACTCACCAATCGCAATGGCCCCAACAAGACGATTTCTAAACCGTATGATTTTGCGATAAACACCGGTTTGGGTATCTTGATAAATATATTCATTGAACGTGCTTTTACTTTCCCCTTCGCCTGTTCTGCCCATACTAAATACGGGTAGGCCAACGACTTTTAATTGGGTAGCGGTAATAGAGCCAGTATACTGGGTTGTTCTTTTCTCTATATCAGCAATAGCAACCTTAGCTTGCTCATAGCCTGGAGCAACTAAGCCGTAAACCGTTTCTCTATGTTCTGCGCACTCACCAACAGCATATATATTGGGATCACTGGTTTGCATGGTATCGGAAACACGAATACCTCGACCGACGGAAAGTTTTGCTTCCCGAGCCAATTGGATATTTGGCTTAATGCCAGTGGAAAAGATAACTGTATCACAGGACAGTACTTCCCCATTGCGCAGTTCAATTGCGCTGACAGTATCTTTACCTATAATCCGTTTAATACCATTGCCGAGGTAAAGTTGAATACCTAAGTCACTAATGTGCTGATTTAATAGTGTTGCGGCTTGTTCATCTAACTGGCGTAGCATTAAATGCTGGGCATGGTCTACAACAATCACCTTGGTGTGATTTCTAGTCATTGCTTTAGCGACCTCTAGACCTAATACCCCTCCACCAATAACCGCAACAGTTCGACTTTTGACCCGACGTGCTAAGAGGTGTTGGGTATCCGACATATTGCGAAAGGTATAAACTCGTTGGAGTTCGATACCTTCAATACTCGGTATATGCGGGTGTGATCCTAGTGCAAGAATAAGTTTACTGTAGTGCTGTATCCGACCTAACTCATCAACCACATAAGCTTGTTGCCGATTGATCTCAACAACTTTGCAATGATGGTGTTGTACTAAATTCTCTCGCTGGGGAATTTTTTGAGATTCGGTGATATCCGACCATCCTATTTCACCCGCTAAAAAAGAAGATAATCGTACTCGATTGTAGGGCTCCCATGGTTCATCGCCATAAATCACTATATTTTGCTGTGGTGATCGTTCTAATAAGGTGGTTAGCGCTTTAATACCCACCGGCCCGGTACCTATAATAACGATAGTATCATTGGCATCAGCACTGATTTTCTCTTTCACTAAATGAACAGCGGTGTTCATTTTCTTGCTCCTAAAAAAAAGACGTCAATTCCTGTTATTGATAACAAGAATGACGCCTTTGTCGGTCTGTACTAAGCGATCATCGTTAATCGCTTTTCAATATGCATTGCAATATTGAATTGTCGTTATACAAACCAGAGCAAATATGATGCCAATAACTATCTATAATAATTTCAGTTATTTAACGGTATTAATAATACTTTTCACTGAAACAGTGCACTATGTGCTACCCAGAAAAGTGCAAACGTGCACTAAACACGTTCATTTTGGGAACATCCTATCAAACTGCCTTGCACTATGATTAGAAGAACGAATCAGTATTTCTTCATGCTCATAAAAAAGGGCGCCTATTCTGCGCCCTTTGTATGACTTACTAAATTGAATAATGCCTATGATTGCGGAATAACAACTGCCTTGTCTGCTTCTTTCCACGCACCCATGCCACCATTAATATTTTTAACGTTGTTGAAACCCATTTGCTGCATCACATCGGTCACCATGGCAGAGCGCCCGCCTGTAGCACACAAAATTAACCATGGCTTATCCCGGTCGATCATTTCTTTTCGGTGCCCTGGGTAATTTGGATCACATGCCGCTTCAATAAGACCGCGCGGAATATTCATGGCATTTTCCAAAGTACCTTGTACATATTCATTTGGCTCGCGCACATCTAAGACTTGATAGCCTTCAGCTTGTAATCCTGTGACCTCATCAATGCTAATTTCCGTTATTCGCGACTTAGCAGCTTTAACAAAATCCATTAAGGTTTTCGCTTCACTCATTTCATTTACACCTTATTTTTTCTTGCATAGTACAATCCGATATTCCCAGGTAGGAGCTTATCCTGCTGCCCTTGACAGCCAGCCCTCTATTTAGACTGGGTCCAAACTCTCCATTATGAATAGAGATTATTTAATATTCAAGTATTCTGATTAAGATATTCTTGCATGCTGAGTAGCTGGCCAAGATCCGTCTGTGTATAGTCACATAAGCGTAAAATCCAGCCTTGCTCATACGGCGATTGGTTAATGATTTCTGGCGTATCGGCCAATACAGGGTTGAGCTGTTTTACATACCCCGTGACAGGTGCAAATAGATCAGATACGGCTTTATTTGACTCAATACTGCCAAAGGCATCACCACAGTCAATTTGCTCGCCCTCTGACGGTAAATCAATAAAAACAATATCTCCCAGTGCCTCCTGGGCAATATCGGTAATGCCAATAATTAACTCACTATCAGCCTGCTTAACCCAGATATGAGCTAGGGTATAATGTCGATCGCTCGGCATGTCCATTTAAACTATCTCTTTGGTTTTTTAAAGGTTTATGATCAGCCTGAGAAAACACATCTTCTGCGGCTTCGGCCAACCCTTCAGATAAAGTCGGATGTGCATGTATGGTTGATGTAATTTCATCAACATAACCTTGCTGTGAAATAATTAACGCAACTTCATGAATCATCTCCGTCACGTTGGCACCGACCATATGTGCGCCAAGTAGCTGCTGACTGGTGCGATCAACAACGAGCTTAATATTACCGCTAATCTCGCCCATGGCATGGGCTTTACCTAGAGCCCGCATATCAAAGGTACCAACAGCAATGTCTAAGCCCTGCCCAATTGCACGCTGCTCAGTCAAACCCACTGTCGCCACCTCAGGCTGTGTAAAAACGGCTAAAGGAACATATTGCGGTTGATACTTCTTACACGTCATCCCTAACATATGAGATATGGCTATTTTGGCTTGAGCCGACGCAGCATGCGCTAACATCAAACCACCCGTTACATCACCTGCCGCATAAATATTAGCACTCGTGGTTCGCATAAATTGGTCTACCTGAATCTCACCACGCTCATCATAGCGCACAAACGCTTCATCTAATTTTAAATTAGCTGAATTAGGAATACGCCCGGTACAAACCAGTACACGCTCAGCTTTAACGAGCTCTTCTTGTTGATGGTAAGCAACCCATTGTTGATTATCTTTTTTCAATTGCGTAACAGCTTTACCGGACTTAAATTGAATACGTCGTTTTTTCATTTCTCGGGCAATAGTACGAGAAATATCGTGATCCAACATAGGTAATGGCCTCTCAGCCATACCTAACATATTCACACTCACACCAAGTGACTGGAAAATAAAAGCGAACTCGCAAGCAATCACACCTTCACCAATAATCATTAATGATTTTGGTAAATCATGCCATTGCCATATCTCATCACTGGTACAAACTGTTTTATCATCAAACTCAAAATTTGATGGCCGATGTGGTAAGGAGCCAGTACACAACAGTAAGCGATCGACCTGAATGGGGTCAGCATTTTGCAAGCCAATGCTCGGCTTGGCACCCGCAATAGGATAAGCGACATCGGTAACTAGGGTCACCTTCCGGTTGTCTAGCAACTTTAATAAGCCTGTTTCAATCCCTATCACAACCTTTGAGGCACTTTGACACATAGATGCCCAGTTGGGGGAAATCTGTCCTTCTAATGCTATTCCAAACGAACTTGCGTTACGCATCTTATCTAATAGATGCGTTGCCGCAACAAGACGCTTAGTTGGAATACAACCACGCTGTAAACATGTTCCACCCATTGCCGATTTTTCAGCAAGTGTTACTTGAGCACCATGCGCTGCTGCATATAACGCAGCAACATATCCAGCAGGCCCACCCCCAATGATACCGATATGCAACCTATCCACCTTACTCTCCCTTTTTAGATTGATGATAAAACTACTGATCAAACTGCCAAGTTAGCGCAACGCCCGCTTGCCACGAACTAGCCTCGATTCTCGTCTCACCTATTGTTTCATCACGCTCTAATGCCGTACTAATATGTCCATCAATGGTTAAATGTTTAGTTGCATCCCAACCTAAACCGACGGTTACTTGATCTTCCCAAATCACCTCGGCATTGGTTGCCTGTACATATCGCGTTAGTGCCGGATTCATGGGGGTTGATACACCACCGACTAATAAAGACGTAATATCTCCTACGTTAGAGCCAACATTTTGCTTGATTGGACTATCCGCATGAATAAACCCAGCACGCCATTTGAGATTTCCAGTTTTTAACTGTGCACCAATTGCATATATGTTTTGATTGTCATAAAGGTCTTGGTACGACTCAGCACTTTCCCAATCTTTCCAAATAAAATCGGCAGCTAATAATAGATCGCCATTCATTAAACTATGATTTGCCACACCAAAGCTGACTTCCTGCGGCTGCTCGAAAGTTGGACTATGGAAGCTGTTAGTATCGTACTGCACCATATTCTTATATTTAATTGCCAATGGTGAACGATAATAACCAGCAAAAATAGTATCACCTGCCGTATAAGTCATACCCAATGTTGCTCTAAGCCCAAAGTTACTGGTTGATGCAGTATTATTATTTAAGCCCGCTTGACCTAACCCCATGCCTAATGTAACTGAGGCCCCTAATGTGAGATGGGGATTAAGTTCATGTGCCATAGCCACATTCGCACCAAACACAAGTATCTCGGCTAAAGGTTGCAAGCTACCCGCTTCACCACGAAAATCCGAGCCAATACCACTGACAACAGAGAAGCCTAGCCCTAATACCGTTGAGTCACTAATTGCATGACTATTGGCAACATTAGGAATCAAATAAGGGCCTGCTTCAGAATCACCGGACCATGCTGTTCCTGTTGTGGTACCATCGTGTTGAGCATTCACATCAATAGAATAATAAGTTGCACCAAACATAAACTGCTCATGTTTAAACTGCTTAAGGGTCGCGGGGTTACCAAATACCGCGGATCCCACATCTTGTGGACTCGCTGTTCCTGTTCCACCCATCCCGCCGGCAGCTGGCATCATTGTTAAATTAACATCCGTACCAAAATTAGCGGCAAACGAAACCCCTGAGGTAAAAATAACACTGACTAGGACAGCAATACATTTTAATAATTTTTTCATGTTAGCATCTCCCCTGGCAGAATTAGGCTGCAGTTTTGCTTAAAGAATGTAATTGTTTACCATTCACTGTTGCCGTCCCTGAGATGTTTTGTCCTGATACTAATATATCTAATACGGGGCAATGACTTTCGACAGTCTCAATAAGTTTTAATAGCGCTTCATCACTGGCTGAGCTTTTTATCTGCGTTTCAAAGTTAATCCGCTTATATCCTGCCGGTATACTTTCATCTAAACCAAACAAACCCTTTAAATCCAAATAGCCACGAACATTGACTTGTACCGACTCTAATTCGATATCCATTACAGCAGCATAAGCAGAGTACATAATCTCTTGGCATGTACCCAATGCGGCAAGTACTAACTCTACTGGGTTAGGGCCAGCATCTTTTCCACCTAACTCGGGTGGCTCATCAATAGTAAGCGATGGAAAATCCCGGATATTGACAGCACAACGAACATCTTCTTCCCATTTAGTTTCAGATCGAAAAACAACATTCGATGCAGTCGGGTTTTTCTGTATGCCTTCAATGGTTTTTAATAGTGCTTGCTTCACAGATTCGCGTGACATAGGTCCTCCTCAATTTTTATGATTAGTACACTTAGAAAGTGCCATGCTTCAAATTTAAGAGGAAATAAGCCAGCTGGATATTCGCAAAACTACCCTGCACTTACGTAGTTCTACTGAGGATAATATGATTAATTAAATGAAAGTCTAAGACGAGTGATTTTTTGCGTTAAACATGTAACAGAATCAACTTGCATCTTGCGTAGTATGTTTGCTCTATGTGTTTCAACAGTACGAGGGCTGATTGCTATTTTAGCCGCAATCACTTTATTTGGTGTCCCCTCAATCAAGTGTTCTAACACCTCTTTCTCACGAGGTGTTAGCTGTTGGTAATGCTGTAAACAATCTCGTTCATCTCTTATTCTATTTCGCTGTTGTCTATCTAACTTTACAGCTTCTTGTATTCGGTTTAGAACTGTATGATTACGAAATGGTTTTTCAATGAAATCAATTGCCCCAAGACGTACCATTTTTACTGCTAGGGGAATATCGCCATGTCCAGAAATAACAATAATAGGTCGTTTATCCCCCGCCTGTATCAAATATTGCTGCAGTGTAGGACCATCTATACCAGGCAAGCACACATCGGTAATCAGACAACCTGGCTGATTAGGGTCGTAATGGGTTAAGAATGTATCTGCTGAATCATATTGTTCAGGATTAAAATGTAAGGATCGCACTAGTATACTTAACGCATCACGCACTGCCGGGTCATCATCAACAATATATACACACGTCTCATTCATTGTCAGTGTAGGGTAGCGTAAAATAAAAGCAGGCACCGCCGCCGACTGGTTCTTGATACCATATCTGTCCACCGTGCACTTCAATAATAGAACGACTTATAGCCAAGCCCATCCCCATTCCGGTGGACTTTGTTGTATAAAAAGGGATAAATAACTGGCTAGCAATAGCTTTATCGATAGGGTTTCCTGCATTAAAGAACCGAAATAATAGTTTGTGGCTAGACTCATTGGATACTGAGACTTTAATTTTCCTATCCTGATGAGGAATCACTTGCATTGCCTGTATTGCATTACTAAACAGGTTCAATAGCACTTGTTCTATTTGTATACGGTCTACTTTTATTGGCCTTAATTCACCAGGAATTTGTAACCGCACATCAATACGCTCTTTTCGCCTTTCCGGTTCAATAAATTCTGTCACTGTCGATAATATTTCTTCCACTGAAGTAAATACTGGTTGCGGACTTTGCTTACGCACAAAATCACGAATATGTTGTATTATTTGGGTTGCTCTTTGGCTCTGACAAACAATTTTCTTTAATAATTTTTCCAGTTCTACATTCGCATCAATATTTAGTAGTTGAGCTGATTCAGCATAGCTTGATATAGCACACAGTGGCTGATTGAGTTCATGTGCTAGGGTGGATGCCATTTCGCCCATGGTACTAAGACGACATACTCTGGCTAATTCCACTTGCTGTTGACGTAATTGTTCTTCGGTTTTCTTTCGCTCATCAATATCCCGTGTAATGGCTAATAATGCTGAAACCTGGCCTTCATTATTCATCAACGGTGCAGCATGGGTTTCTAGCCAACGGCGCTTACCGTTAAGGCTAAAGACTTCAAACTCCATACTCCCTCGCCCTCCTTTGAAAACCGTTTCCGTCAGGCGATGGTATTCTTCCCTATACTCAGGTATAAGAAATTCATAAACCGTTTTACCAATCACTTGCTCTGAGTATTGTGCATCTAACAAGGATAAACCTGCCGGATTAATTTCAAGGATAGCCCCATGCCTATCCTGTAATTTAATACACTCAGGTTCTGATTCGATAATAGTTTGCAGCTGATTACGCTGTAGCTCTAACTGCTGCAACATCACTTTCTGTTTTGAAATATCCCGTGTAATAGCAAGAATATGTACAATATTATTCTCTTCATCCCGCAAGGGAATCATATAACTCTGTAACCAATGTAATGTTCCCTTTAGGCTCACTAATTCAAACTCAATAAAGCCCGGCTTACCACGAAACACCGCCTGACTCATTTCATGGTAAGCATCGTGATACTCCAGTGCAATAAAGTTATAAACCGAATGCTGAATAACTTGTGAGGCATAATTGGCTTTAAATAACGATACACCGGCAAGGTTGATTTGCTCTATGGTACCGTCCATTAATTGAAGACTGACTGATTCTGGTGCTGAATCAAAAAAAGTACAAAACTGCTCGGTCTGATTAGGTGATGGCAATAGGATATCGTGGTAATTGACTCCCAATTGCAGAGAAACACTGGCATAACGTGAATGCCATTTATGCCAGGCAAACCACATAGCAATTGTTGCCAGCAACAATATCGAGCCCAACATCGCCGCTACTGTAATATGCAGTTCTCCCATTCTCTCCACCTATCGGTAATCTTTTTATCGCTATGGCACAGCCCAAGAAATGGGCCCCTCAAAACCATGCACCACCCTTTTGCCATTAGCGTTTTGATTATCTAATTTATATATAATAGAATGAATGTTCATTATTATCAACATTGTTTTATGGGTTATCACATAAAGAAAATTAGTGATTAATTACATACAAAACCACTAATAAAATGTCGAAAAAGCATAAGCTA
>CAZPAE010000018.1:0-12595 GCA_964584455.1 uncultured Thioalkalispiraceae bacterium | reverse complement strand
TTCTACCTCATCAATACTCCGCAAAGAGGATGTGGTTTGTTCATCCTGATCAATAACATCACTACCACCAAGATCTACACTATCATTAAACCAAATAACCAATGCGACAATCATTAAAACCAACACTGTCACAATAAAAATATTTTTAATAATTGGTTTAAGCTTCTTAGTGCGATAAACCTCAACATTTTCAGGTATCAAGGCAGCATCCATTTGTTGCCCTTGACTATACGCATTGACAATTTCTGCTTCAGGTAACTTTAATAACCGCGCATAGGAACGCAAATAACCACAAATATACATAGCCGAAGGAAGTGCATCGTAATTATCCGTCTCTAATGCGGTGATAATATGCGTATCTAAATGTAAATGGGATGAAACTTCATCCAGGCTTAAATGCAATGATTCACGCTGTTGCTTTAATCTTGCACCAGGCAGCGGCATCGCAGGCGTAACCTGCTCTGTTGGTTGCTCTTGTGCTGTCGCGTCTTGTTCAGACATGATTAAATTTTGCCTTGCGCCTCAAGTTTTTTTAGTAACTTCGCTTGCTTAGATTCAGGAAACTTACCTTTTAATAGTACTTTATAACTGGATACAGCGTTCTTCGCCCCACGCTCATTTTCTAATAGGAGACCTAACCAGGCGCTTTCTGCGGTATGCGTAGATAGTGTCAAATAACGACTAAAATAATCATAAGCCTTTTTGTTATCGCCACGATCATAGGTTAATTGCGCCATTTTAATTAAGCTTTTCGGTAAAGAAGCACTAAGCGATAACGCTTGCTTAAATGCGGCTTCAGCTACGGCTAACTTACCTTGGCGATATTTACATAATCCAATGTTCTCATGAACATTTGCCTTCGCTTTGTACAAAGGATCTTTTAAAACTGACCTGAACTGGCTAATGGCTTTGTCATATTCTCCTTCGCCACATAAATAGACGCCATAGTTATTTTTAATGGTAGAGTTATTTGGCGTCAATTCTAACGCTTGCTGATAGTGTTGGTCAGCTTTATCCATCTCGCCCAAGCGTCGATGTAACTCGGCCATATAATGATGTGCATCTGCGTTCTCATCATTATACTTTAGCGCTTTATTCAATTTACTCAATGCGCGCTTAAATTGCCCTTGTTTTAAATACCCTAAACCCAGCTGTGCATTTAACTCAGAAGCCCGTTTGGTATCGGTTGGTTCAATAACACGTTCCGTTGTACAAGCTACGATGCTTAGGAGTAAACCCACCAACAGCACATGCTTTATCATTATACAGCTCCTTGCTGTTGTGAGCGCAATTTGCGTTTTGTTTTATCCATCACTTGCCCAGCTAACTGGCCGCAAGCCGCATCAATATCATCGCCCCGTGTTTTGCGGGTAATGGTCGTCAATCCCTTACTAATAAGTATGTCTCGGAAAGCATCGATACGCTTCTGGGAAGAACAACGATAAGGCGTATTGGGAAAGGGATTAAAGGGAATGAGATTTACCTTAGCCGGTAATGGTTTTAATAACTTGGCT
Source organism: uncultured Thioalkalispiraceae bacterium (assembly GCA_964584455.1). Lineage (GTDB taxonomy): Bacteria > Pseudomonadota > Gammaproteobacteria > UBA6429 > Thiohalophilaceae > CAZPAE01. The sequence goes on along the minus strand of CAZPAE010000018.1, from coordinate 11,081 downwards.
AATGCATGGGCATCTTGGTCTGAGTCATTCACGCCTTCGAGCATTACATACTCAAAGGTAATTTTGCGTCGCGGTTCATCCGCCACATAGCGTTCACAGGCAGCGAGCAATGCCTCAATAGGATATTTCTGATTTAATGGCACCAATTGATTGCGCAATTCATCATTGGCCGCATGTAGTGATACCGCTAAGCTGACATCACTGACTTGTTTTAGACGATCTAGTGCGGGAATCACACCGGACGTACTGAGTGTCACTCGCCGTTTTGATAAACCATACGCATCATCTTCTAGCATCAGGGAAATTGCCTTCACTACATTGTCAAAGTTTAATAGGGGTTCACCCATCCCCATTAACACGACATTAGAAATGATGCGTTGTTCCCGTGGTTGGCATGCCATAGCACGATTGGCCACCCAAAGCTGGCCAATAATTTCACCCACGCTTAAGTTACGATTGAAACCTTGCTGCGCAGTGGAACAAAACCGGCAATCCAATGCACAGCCCACTTGTGAAGAAATGCATAAGGTACCGCGATCCGCTTCTGGAATAAAAACGGTCTCAATGCCATTTTTATCATCAACTTTTAATACCCACTTCATAGTCCCATCATGGGAACGGTGTTCAGTGACAATGTCTGGTAATCGAATTTGGGCTTGTTGTGCCAATTTCTCACGCAATGACTTACTAAGATTGGTCATGGCCGAAAAATCATCGACACCAAATTGATAAATCCACTTCAATACTTGGGAGGCCCGGAAAGGCTTTTCGCCTATTTCAGCGAAAAAAGCCTGTAAGCCGGGCTTATCCAGATCCAGTAGATTAACCTTGGGTTGTGTGGTCACGGTTTACCTTATGCGTCGTGTGTATGCATATATAATAGTATTATCGCGTCCGTGGACAAATACCGTCGTCACCGAAGAAGAATTTCATCTCTACCGCTGCAGTTTCAGCCGCATCTGAGCCATGGACCGCATTCTCAGTGATATCTTCTGCAAAATCAGCACGGATAGTCCCAGCAGCGGCTTCTTTAGGGTTAGTAGCACCCATTACCTCCCGATTTTTGGCAATGGCCCCTTCACCTTCCAGCACTTGTACCATAATCGGCCCAGATGTCATGTAGTCCACTAATTCACCGTAAAAAGGACGTTCTTTGTGAACCGCATAAAATTCCCCAGCTTGCTCCTTTGTCAGGTGCATCATTCGCGCTGCAACGATTTTTAGACCGGCTTTTTCAAACCGCGCATAGATTTCACCAATCACATTTTTTGCTACCGCATCGGGTTTAATGATTGATATCGTGCGTTCAACTGCCATGCATAACTCCAAAATTTTCTTAAATTACAATAACATAAACCCGCACGGGTGCGCGGGTTACCATCACACTTTATTGTTTAAAGTAGCAATAAAGCCAAATTGTAGCTGGTGTCGGCCCTAGCGGGCAATGTTTACTCAAGATAACCGCTAAAACCGCGATTATCGGGAAGCAGACTGGCTACTGGGTTTCTTCTATCCATGCCATTTGGATGGCTTCGAGGATTCTCTCACCACAATGGCTCGGATCATCATCAAATTCATCGAGGGCCATGACCCACTCACGTAAATCGACAAAATTGACATAACGGGGATCAGCATCAGGGTGCGCTTCATCCAACTGAATCGCGATCTCCAAGCTATCCGTCCATTTTATACTCATTGTATTGCTCCAACGTTAATCAGCATTATCTGCCGACCATAGTCATTAATGATTTTCTGACACCATGTTAATGGTGTACTTGGGTATCTCTATAACCAAATCTTCATCGGCCACAATCGCCTGACAAGATAAGCGTGAATCAGGCTCTAAACCCCAGGCTTTATCGAGATAGTCATCTTCTTCTTCAGTGGACTCTTCCAGTGAATCGAAACCTTCACGGATATAAACATGACAAGTTGTACAAGCACAGGATTTCTCACAAGCATGCTCAATTTCAATGCCATTCTTTAAAGCGGCATCACAAATGCTAGTCCCTGGCTCTACCTCAATCACAGCCCCTTCTGGGCAAATTTCTTCGTGTGGTAAAAAGATAATCTTGGTCATAACTCGTCTTCGCTATTCAAATTCATTCACTTGGTGGCCAGCTAAGGCTTGTTTAATACTTTTATTCATCCGTCGCCCGGCGAAATCCATAGTAACGGTATTTAGATCTTCAATCGCTTGTTTCAAGATACGATGATCGTGGCCTTGGCGGGCTTCATTCAATACTAACAATGCTGATTCAATGGTTTTGACTTCTTCTGGCAATAGTAAATCACCATCTTGTTGCATAGCGACTTGTAACGCATCTAATACCCGATCAGCTTCTACTTGTTGTTCCCGTAAGTTACGTGCTTCCACATCATCTTTTGCATGTTCAATGGAGTCACGTAGCATGGTTTCAATTTCCGTATCGGTTAAACCATATGAAGGCTTAATCTGAATACTCGCTTGCGCTCCGGTGGTCTCTTCTTGTGCTGTCACCGATAGTAAACCATCGGCATCCACTTGGAATGTGACACGAATTCGCGCCGCACCGGCGACCATTGGTGGGATATCCTGTAAGGCAAATTGTCCTAACGAACGACAATCGCTAACCAATTCACGTTCACCTTGTAACACATGAATGGTCATCCCTGTTTGACCATCTTTAAAGGTGGTAAAGTCTTGCGCCCGGGCAACAGGAATAGTGGTATTACGCGGAATCACTTTTTCAACCAAACCGCCCATGGTTTCTAAACCTAACGATAAAGGTGTGATATCCAGTAACAACATTTCATCATCAGGCTTATTGCCGACTAAAATATCAGCTTGAATCGCGGCACCGATAGCAACAACTTTGTCCGGATCGATATTGGTTAAAGGGGATTGATTAAAAAACTCGGCCAATTTATCACGTACCCGAGGCACCCGTGTGGAACCGCCAACTAACACCACCGCTTGTACTTCATCAACATCAACTTGTGCATCACGTAATGCGCGCCGACAAGTCACAATGGTTTTTTGGATCAGCGGATCAATTAAGGTATGAAACTGCGCTTGAGTTAATTCACCTTGCCAAAATTGACCGTCTTCTAATTCTATATTTAAGGGTGCGGTTTGTTGTGTCGTTAACGTTTCTTTTGCGACACAGGCATCGCGCATAATTCGCCGTAACTGTGTATATCCAGCCTCTGCATTAACCCCTGCTTGTTCAATAATCCACTGCGCAATCGCATAATCAAAATCATCACCACCTAAAGCAGTATCACCGCCGGTTGACATAACTTCAAACACACCGTTGTGTAGGCGCAAAATAGAGATGTCAAATGTACCACCACCCAGATCATAAACGGCCGTGACACCTTCACCACCTTGATCTAAGCCATACGCCACTGCCGCGGCTGTCGGTTCGTTAAGTAAACGTAAAATATTGAGTCCCGCCAGTTTGCCAGCATCTTTTGTGGCTTGGCGCTGTGCATCATCAAAATAGGCAGGAACGGTTACCACTACACCACTTAACTCATCACCCAGCGTATGCTCGGCACGTTGCTTTAATACACGAAGAATATCAGCAGAAACCTCAATAGGGCTTTTATCTCCAGCAACTGTTTTTATCCGTGGCACACTAGAATCTGTCTCACTGAATTCGTAAGGCAAACGGCCCCCGAGTTGTTTGATGTCTTCTAACCCACGGCCCATAAAACGTTTTACTGAAGCAATAGTATTGAGGGGATCTTGCGCTGCAACGCTCTTCGCATCACGACCGACGGTCACCACATCTGATTGATAACGAACAACAGACGGTAATAAGTGCTCACCTTGCTCATCCGGCAAGGTATCAGCTGCACCACTACGTACTGATGCAACCAGCGAATTGGTCGTACCTAAGTCGATACCTGCAGCAAAGCGACGCTCATGCGGCTTGGTTGATTGACCCGGTTCACTAATTTGGAGTAATGCCATACTGATAAAATTCCTAACACACCGTCACAGTTAAAATTATATTGACTCTGCTAAATCCTGTTCCAGGTTTTCGCATTCGGTTTTTAACTTGTCTAAAAACTGCGTTTTATGAACTAACTGTTTCGCGATATCTAAATCGTCTTTTGCCAATGTCGTCGCCAACTCTGAAAGCATTGTATTAAGGCGCGCATTAATATCTATCATTAAATTAGCAACACTGGTAAACGGGTCGGCTTGCTCACGCACTTCGGCAAGTGACTCTCGCAAAGTCATTTGCTCCATTAAAAAGTCAGGATCAAAAGCGGTTTCTCGTTGGTCATCAAATGTCACCCCTTTTTGCTCCAAAAGATAACGTGCGCGTTTTAAAGGCGATTTTAAGGTGTGATAAGCTTCATTGATTTGGGCTGCCTGTTGCACAGCAAGGCGACGATCTCTATCACTGGCATCAGCAAAGCGGTCGGGGTGAACCGCCTTTTGTAATTCTCGATAACGCTCAGCAAGCTGCTGAGTATCAACCGTAAAATCTTCGGATAAACCAAAAATCTCAAAATAACTTTGCGATAAACCAACGTTCATGTTTGCTTCCTTGTTTAAACAGTGAAGCTTTCACCACAACCGCAGGTATCTTTCTCATTTGGATTATTAAATTTAAATCCTTCGTTCAGACCTTCTTTGCCAAAATCCAATTCGGTGCCATCGATATAAACAAGACTTTTCGCATCAACAATAATTTTCACACCTTGCGATTCAAAAACTTCATCGCCAGCCTCAACTTCATCGGCAAACTCAAGCACATAGGCCATGCCAGAACAACCGGTTGTCTTAACACCTAAACGTAACCCTGCACCCTTACCACGATTGGTAAGAAAATCTTTAACCCGCTGAGCCGCCGTTTCGGTTAATGTGATTGCCATACTATTACCTTGTGAAGCCGATTAAGCTGTCTTTTTCTCGTCCGCAGTGTCATGCTTTTCTTTGTAATCGCTAATTGCCGCTTTAATGGCATCTTCAGCTAAAACAGAGCAGTGAATCTTAACGGGAGGCAATTCCAACTCTTCTGCAATCTGCGTATTTTTAATATCGGCTGCTTCTTCCAAAGTCTTACCTTTTACCCACTCGGTTAATAGTGAGCTAGACGCAATAGCCGAACCACAACCATAGGTTTTAAACTTGGCGTCTTCAATTACACCGCTATCACTTACTTTAATCTGCAAGCGCATTACATCACCACATGCAGGCGCACCAACCATACCGGTCCCAACGTTTGTGTCATCTTTGTCCATGCTACCGACATTACGTGGGTTCTCATAGTGGTCAATTACTTTATCGCTATATGCCATGGTTCACCTCTATAAATATCGTCTTACTATTGTCTAATGAATGATTATATTAATGTGCAGCCCATTCGATACTGTTCAGATCAATACCATCTTTGTACATATCCCAAAGCGGTGATAGTTCACGAAGTTTATCAATGTTGCTACGAATAGACTCAATCGCAAAATCCACTTCTTGTTCTGTTGAAAAACGACCTAAAGTAAATCGGATTGAGCTATGTGCTAATTCATCAGAACGACCCAGTGCGCGAAGAACATAGGAAGGTTCCAATGAAGCTGAAGTACAAGCTGAACCTGATGATACGGCTAAATCTTTTAGTGCCATAATCAAAGATTCACCTTCTACAAAGTTGAAACTAATATTAAGGTTGTGCGGAACACGCTGTTCAAGGTCGCCATTAATATATACTTCTTCGATATTTTCTAAACCTTTAAACAGACGATCGCGCAACATACGAATACGCTCATTATCGGCAGCCATATCTTCTTTGGCATAACGAAAAGCTTCGCCCATACCAACAATTTGATGGGTTGCTAATGTACCTGAACGTAAACCACGCTCGTGCCCACCACCGTGCATTTGTGCTTCTAAACGTACACGGGGTTTGCGACGGACATATAGTGCGCCAATTCCTTTAGGACCATAAACCTTGTGCGCAGAGAAAGACATTAAGTCCACATTCAACCCTTGCATATCGATAGGTACTTTACCCGCACTTTGGGCTGCATCCACATGAAAAATAATTTTACGTTCCCGGGTAATGTCACCAATGGCTTTAATATCCTGAATCACACCAATCTCATTATTCACATGCATAATAGATACAACGACAGTATCTTCACGTAATGCTGCTTTAAATTTTTCAATATCAATTAAACCATTGGGCTCAGGATCAAGGTAAGTCACTTCATACCCTTCACGCTCTAATTGGCGACAGGTATCTAATACTGCTTTATGCTCTGTCTTACAGGTAACAATGTGCTTACCTTTCTTATTGTAAAAATGCGCTGCGCCTTTAATAGCGAGATTATTGGACTCCGTTGCACCAGAAGTAAAAATAATTTCTTTTGGATCCGCATTAATTAAGTCGGCTACATTAGTACGTGCTTCATCAATTAGTTTTTCTGCATCCCATCCAAAGCTATGCGAGCGTGAGGCAGGATTACCAAAAGTGCCTTCCATCGTTAAACATTGACACATTTTTTCCGCAACCCGGGGATCAACAGGGGTTGTGGCTGAATAGTCAAAATAGATGGGGGTTTTCATAGTGGGTACTCCTCAATTACCTGGCCAGCGCAATTGCTTTAGATAGCCGCTGTTTCATGTTCACGTTTTACATCTTCAAGATTGACCGTTTGCATACGTTCTTGGCGGGCAGCCACTTCACGAATACCTTGGCGCTCAACCAGATTCCCTAAGCTAATACCGCATAAGAAAAGGTAAATCTGCTCACTGAGCTCCGACCATAATTCGTGTGTTAAACATTGCTGGTCATCTTGGCAATTTGCTAAGCCGCCACAGCGCGTTGTTTCCACTTTCTCATCAACGGCTAAAATGACATCGGCGACAGGAATATCATGCGGTCCACGGCTAAGACGATAACCACCACCCGGTCCACGGGTACTATCGACTAAACCCTTGCGGCGCAGTTTGGCAAATAACTGTTCGAGATAAGATAGTGAAATCCCTTGGCGCTGAGAAATATCCGCCAAAGTGATAGGACCATCATCATAATGCAATGCCAAATCGAGCATTGCGGTCACGGCATAACGCCCTTTTGTTGTCAGTCTCATTGCGACACCCTACGTAATTTAGTATTCTCTGATTCTCTGAATTCGGATCGTAAGTATACATACCCGAGTATTTTAATCAAGTATTATCTCGATTGCCAGTTTTCAAGGCTAAAAAATCTAATTTATTGATCTTCGCTGGATTTTTCTTTCAGATCAGTTTGGGCAGGTCGATTTGTCACCACATCACAGGCGCCTAAATCAGGTAGCGCCGTCACATCTAATTCCATACCTAACGCCTTGAGCGATTGGCACATACTTTTCATTTGTTCATCCATGGCATGGACATGATCAAGCAATGCATCAATGGCATTAGCGACCGGGTCAGGCATATCTTTGGTAGTACCGTAAGCATCAAAGCCAATTTTCTCAGCAAAGGCCGCTCGACGAGCATGACGCGCCTCTTGCGCCTTCACTGTTACAACTCGCCCAGGGATACCCACCACCGTTGCCCCATCGGGTACGTTCTTAACCACAACGGCATTGGAGCCCACTCGTGCCCCCTCGCCTAATTCGATGGGACCAAGCACCTTAGCACCGGCTCCCACGACCACATTATTGCTCAAGGTCGGGTGACGCTTGCCTTTTTGCCAGCTGGTGCCGCCTAAAGTAACACCATGGTATAGGGTACAATCATCACCAATTTCCGCGGTCTCTCCAATCACCACTCCCATACCGTGATCAATGAAAAAACGCCGCCCAATTACTGCACCAGGATGAATTTCAATCCCCGTTAACCAACGCGAGAAACCGGAAATAAATCGCGCTAGCCATTTTAAATTCCACATCCATAAACGATGACTGAGGCGATGAAACAAAACCGCGTGTAAACCAGGATAGGTTGTTAACACCTCTAAACCATTACGCGCAGCTGGATCGCGATCAAATACGCAACTGATATCTTCTTTGATACGAGATAAGAACATAATCACACAATATGATGGACTGTGGTGGTTTTCAATTATTTTTTGGTGATTCTGCCGCAGCCAATATGCCACGCAGAATATTTAACTCCATTTTGTCTAATTGCGCACGATTAAATAAACGTCGTAATCGTCGCATCAATTGGCGCGGATTATCAGGATTAAAAAAACCGATGGTTTCCAACGCTTGTTCAAAATGCGTATATAACCCTTCCATTTCCACAGAAGTTGCCATGGGGTAGTCATTTTCGACCTTAAGTTGAATATGTGCATTATCACGGTGAGCCATGTGTAGCTCGTAGGTTAAGACCTGCACGGCTGCAGCAATGTTTAATGATGCATAATCAGGGTTAGCCGGAATATGCACCAGATGATGACACCGCTCTAACTCTTCATTGGTTAAACCTGAATGTTCCCGACCAAATACCAAGGCCACTTTACCTTGCTCTGACTGGGCTGCCAATTTTACCGCACAATCACGCGCATCGAGTAACGGCCAGGGAATCGCACGCAAACGAGCACTGGCCCCCGCTACCAACTGACAATCGGCAATCGCCTCATCCAAAGTATCGACAACCTGAGTTTGTGCCAACACATCAATCGCCCCTGAAGCCCTGGCTTGGGCCTGACCACTTGGGAACTCCGCCTCCGGGGCAACTAACACCAAATCGGACAAAAACATATTTTTCATTGCCCGGGCCACCCCGCCAATATTGCCTGGATGCGTTGTACCTACCAGCACAATGCGAATATTTTCATAACTCAAAGTTAAAATCCTTTCACACCAAAGTGGAACACCCTGGTAGAATACGCGCGCTTTGTAATACCGCTCTTTAACACTTTGTTTGAATAATCGGTCCTACGTGTGACCCAAATTCAAACCCTTGGAGATAGACTTATGCATGCAATGCTGAACATTGCCATCCGCGCTGCCCGCAAAGCCGGTGATATTATCGCGCGTTATTGCGATCAAGTGGATAAATTAAAGATCCACACTAAATCAGAAAACGACTTTGTCACCGAAGTGGACAAACGTGCTGAAGAAGCCATTGTCGAGACCCTTCTCAAAGCCTATCCGGATCATGGCATTTTAGCCGAAGAAAGCGGTACAAAGCAGGGTAATGAATACGAATGGATTATTGACCCTTTAGATGGCACCACCAACTTCTTACGCGGCATTCCACAATATGCCGTTTCCATCGCCTGTCGCTATAAAAACAAGCTAGAACATGCGGTGGTATACGACCCCATCAAACAAGAGCTATTTACCGCTTCGCGCGGGGAAGGTGCTCAGCTGAATAATAAACGCATTCGCGTTTCCCAACTGAGCACAATTAATGGTGCCCTATTCGGTACGGGTATTCCTTTTCGCGACATGAGTATTCTCGATAGTTATCTGGACATGATGCGTGAACTCATTCCTGGCAGCGCTGGTATTCGCCGCGCCGGCTCAGCCGCATTGGATTTAGCCTATCTAGCTGCAGGTCGATTTGATGGCTTCTGGGAGTATCAGCTTAACCCCTGGGACATGGCAGCCGGTATTTTGCTAGTGGAAGAAGCCGGTGGTCTGGTGGGCGACTTCAATGGTGGTTTTGATTATTTTGACAGTGGCAACATCATTGCCGCTAATCCTAAGCTTTTCAAACAGATGCTGAAAATCATTTCAGCCAAAAAAATGACGTAATAATCGCATTTTATTTCACCAGGGCCCATTAAGTTCCCCCATAGCAGGACGCTACTGCCTGTACCTAAGGAAAACATGCAGTACAGCGCAACCACTGATGGCCAAAATCGCAAAAAAAATCCCTGTTGAGGGCACCAAAAGTCTGGAAATGGCCATGCGTGACGTCCTAGATAGCCTGACGGACTCAGTAAGCTACCTGGCTTACCAGCCGGGTATCGAAACCTTCAAAATTCTCTCCATCGAAGCCCCTAAACAGGTCAATTTCGACAGTCCGCCTGCCGAAGTCATCTGTGTCACTAGCCATAAACAACGTAGTCGGGATGTGGTTGATTACCTCATTCGTCGCGAAACCCAGCTAGAACGTATCGCAAACTGATCTCTATCATTGACCTCGTCGTCAATTCGGGTGTAGTCTCACTAGAAACCAAGGGTTTTTAGAGGGCACCCACTATGAACCGATATCTATTAGCAATGTTGCTACCTCCCCTAGCCGTTTGTCGCTACGGATGTGCAGGCTGCTGCGCGGTACCTATTGGCGTCATGTGGATTACCGGTATTATTAGCATTGCTTACGGCCTATCAGGCGGTCCTGCTGCCTTAGAACAGATTAGCTGGGTCACCGTAGGATTAGGCTTTGGCTTACTGGCTCTGTCTTCCATGTGGGCTGCTACCGTTATCCGCGGTGTTATAGAAGACGAAGCCAATCCAAAATGTGAACCGGGTAGTAAGAGCACATTATGTCGGATGGTCACCGATGATGACGACCATGACCCGATGTCAGATATAGAAAAATTATCACATTAAATTAAATAAAGACGTCGGCACTAAAGCCTGACGCGATAAAAATAAATCATTTATTGAGGGTAGGAACCATGGGTGAAGTAATCGACTTTCCTGTCAAAACACGTGCTGCACAAGACACTGCTGAAGACTTAAAGCAAGATCCCTATTACCGGTTTTTACATACCGTATTGAGTACCGCTAATGAAAGTGGCTTTCAACTCCCGTTTAATGTGGAAAGTGCCACTGAACACGTTTATCAGCAAACACGACATAAGAGCGAAATCGCGCGTATCTTAGCAAAGAAAAAACCGCAAACTTAACGCTAAACACCCTCGCCATTCACCACAAAGCCTACTTTAATATAACAGTGTGACTATACGCACTTTTGCCACATCATTAGTTTGGCAAAATAGCTCGACATAGTACTCAACCCAGCATTGATGGATACATATGGCTAAACTCAAACTATATTTGCTGCTCGCCCTGTTAATCACTGCCTGTGGTGGTGGTGACTCACCTTCTAATCCACCACCGAATACACCCCCTACACAACAAACACGTCCCTTCATGATGGGCTTTACCCCCTGGCTTTATGAAGCCAG
>CAZPAE010000017.1:0-12810 GCA_964584455.1 uncultured Thioalkalispiraceae bacterium | reverse complement strand
ATCAGCGCCATATAACACGTTATGGACATGAATTAGATATGCCTGTTGAGCTAGTTAATATCAGAGTTGCTGTATCTAGTGAGTCAGTAACGCCTGAGTTCGATTTTCAAGCGACTATCAACTCACATGCAGATAATCAGCCGCAAGACTATTTCGGTCTACAAGTTTGGCAGCGTGATACGCTACAAGTAGGACAGGTGATCTTAGGCCCAGCATTAATTACCGAAACTATTTCTACTACCTATGTGGCAAGGTGTTGGCAAGCAATGTTGGATAAAATGGGCAACTTAGTGCTAACTCGTATTGATTAGGCTGCACGTAATGTTTCTAGTGATTCAGTAAAGGATTTACACCACATGATGGCTTTAATATAAACATCCCGGATTTGTTCATCACTGATGCTTTCAATATGTACTTCATCCCATTCGCCTTGTTCGTAGGCAATGGTACAGCGTAATGCTTCTCCCATTGGGCCTTTATGTTGTAACAATGCATCGCAAATATCTTCTTTGAGTGGCAATTGCTGTAGTACTTCATCCATCGGTTTATCCATCATAGCGTCAATAACCGAAAATAACCCAATAGTAAAATAAGTGGCCGATTTACTTTTTTCATCTAGTAGCTCCGACAGTAATTCGCACATGTGAGCACGAATTAAAGCAATCACAAATAATTCAAATGGTTTATCTTCAATACTTGAAACCACAATCAGATAAGCTAATGAGCGTACTGTGCCGAGACCCAGTAACATGACGGCGTGCTTAATAGAGTCAATAGAGTTGTCTGTGGCGTAGTGTGAGGAGTTAATGTAGCGTAATAACCGATAAGAAAGACTAACATCCTGTGAGATGAGTTCCTCCAGTTGTGCAACATCAACATCGGGGTCACTAAGTTGACCTAACAATTTTAATAATGCGAGCCGGTTTGCTGGGGTACGTTGATCACTGATGACATTGGGTTTGCAAAAGAAATAACCTTGGAAATAATCAAAACCTAATTCTAAACATTGTTCGTAAACAGCTTGGGTTTCGACTTTCTCGGCCAGCAGTTTAATGGGATAACGGCGTAAAGCATTAACATGTTCTACTAATTGCGTATCATCAAGTGCGAATAAATCTAATTTAACTAAGTCCGCAATAGCCACTAATGGCTCGAGGTGAGGATGAAAAATAAAATCATCTAATGCGATAGTATAGCCTTGGTTTTTTAGATTCTTAACCCCCTCAAGTACTGCATCATCAAGCTCAATGTCTTCTAGAATTTCTAGAACCAACCTATCTTGTACGCCAGGAATCGGGTAGGCGCCGGTAACAAAGTTACGCGTTAGATTAATAAACGCTAACTTATCGTCCACAATATTGTTTAGACCAATTTCCGTCAGTGCATTAATAATTAGTTCAGACGTGGCGCCATCGGGGTTGTCGATGGTTGCGGTATTATTGTCACTATTGCGGAACAGTAATTCATAGGCATAGACATTGAGCTTTCTATCATAGATAGCTTGTCGGCCAATAAACACGTTACTCATGTGCTTCTCATATGTGGTTATGTTGGGCTGACTATTGTCCCCCCACATACCAATCCATTGGGCTTTAACTGGGGATTAGTATGGATATCGGATGAGAAGCAGAAAAAATTAGGCTGGATATGCGATTACAGCCCAGATAAGGGTGGGTTTATTTGATTTTGGCTTCTTTATACATCACGTGTTGGCGAACCACGGGATCGTATTTTTTGATTTCCATTTTTTCGGGCATATTACGCTTATTTTTACTAGTGGTATAAAAATGGCCCGTTCCAGCGCTGGATACTAAACGGATTTTTTCACGTGCACCTTTAGCCATGTTTTTGCTCCTTTATACCTTTTCACCGCGTTGGCGAATGTCTGCAACGACAGCGTCAATGCCTTTTTTGTCGATAATACGCATACCGTGGGAGCTTACACGCAGCTTTACCCAGCGGTTTTCTGATTCAACCCAGAAACGGTGCGTATGAAGATTGGGCAGAAAACGGCGACGTGTCTTGTTGTTTGCATGAGACACATTGTTACCCGACATCGGGCGTTTTCCTGTTACTTGGCAGACTCTTGCCATGATTTCTTCTCCCAATCTGATTCCGCGAGGAATCCCGTGTTTAAAAGAGCGCGAATTGTACGGAATCGCCGCGCAACTGGCAAGAGCCTGAACAAGGATTTGGTTTACAGTAAACCGCGTTCAGCGAATGAACAACACGTTGTATCGCCAACAACAAAGTGGTCCAGAATACGTACCCCGACCAATGCGAGAGCTTGGGAAAGCTTTCTGGTTAAATTTCGGTCGGATAAGCTGGGTTCGCTAACACCAGAGGGATGATTGTGTGCCAAGATAACAGCTGAGGCATTATGGCGTAATGTGGTACTGACCACCTCGCGCACAGGTACCATGGTGTTGTCGATGGTACCTCGAAATAGCTCCTCAAATGCAATGACACGGTGGTGGTTATCTAAATAGAGCATGGCAAAGACTTCATAGGGATAATCGCGCAGTCGCGCATGAACACTGTCTTTGGCTTGGCGCGGGTCACCGATGGTTTCACCAATTTGTAACGGCTCAGCTAAGTGGCGCCGTACCATTTCCAGTGTGGCTTGCAGTTGTGCGTATTTAGCCTGACCTAAACCTTTGAATTCACAGAATGTTTTGCTGTCAGCAACGAGCAATTTGCGTAATCCACCGAAAGCTAACAAGCATTCACGGGCTAAATCTACTGCAGTTTTACCCGGTGTACCGGTTCGAAAAAAGATGGCTAATAACTCTGCATCACTAAGGGTGTGTGCACCTTGGAGTAATAAACGTTCACGAGGACGTTCGGCCTTCGGCCAATCGCTAATAGGCATGATCTCGACCTCCTTGTCGATGAATGTGTAAAAACGCTAACTTATTGTAAGTTCGGGCACCATTGCAAGCTATAATGGAACGAATATCGGAGTGTGGGACTATGTTAGAACGATTAGCCAATAAGCGAATAGTGCTGGGTGTAACAGGTAGTATTGCGGCATATAAAGCCGGTGAGATTGTGCGCCAGTTACGCCGTCATGGGGCACAGGTGCGAGTGGTGATGACCCGGGCTGCCACAGAATTTGTCACGCCGATGACCTTCCAGGCCCTATCCGGCCATCCGGTACATGAATATCTTATGGATACTCGCGCTGAGGCGGCCATGGGGCATATCGAGTTGGCCCGTTGGGCTGATGCCATTTTGGTTGCCCCAGCCAGTGCCGATTTTCTTGCCCGTTTACGCTTAGGCAGGGCCGATGACTTGCTTATGGCCGTTTGTTTAGCCAGTGATGCACCCTTAGCGGTGGCGCCAGCAATGAATAATAAAATGTGGTCTGATTCAGCAACCGAAGACAATATCCGTGTTCTGCGAAGTCGCGGCATTCTGATTTTTGGTCCCGATTGTGGTGACCAGGCTTGTGGTGAGACGGGTGCGGGTCGGTTGCAAGAGCCTGATTGTCTGGTGAATCAGTTAGCTGAAATGTTTGAGACGGGTGCGCTGGCGGGGTTACATATGCTGGTTACCGCAGGCCCCACACGAGAAGCCATCGATCCAGTACGATTTATCTCGAATCATAGCTCAGGCAAGATGGGGTATGCTGTTGCCGCCGCCGCTGCTGAGGCAGGGGCAAGAGTGAGTTTGGTCAGTGGGCCAGTCCATTTGGAAGTGCCAGCAGGTGTACAGTGTCATCACGTGGTGAGTGCACAGGAGATGTATCAGAGTGTATTAGCTAAGATGCACGATGTGGACATGATGGTGGCGACAGCCGCGGTGGCGGACTACCGCCCAGTCGATATTGCTGAGCAAAAGATTAAAAAAGATGCAGAGCAAATGAGCATTTCTTTAGTGAAAAACCCGGATATTCTACGCTCTGTCAAAGAACGTTATCCTGCATGTTTTTGCGTTGGTTTTGCAGCAGAAACAGAGAATTTGGAACATCATGCACGGACCAAATTACACAGTAAGGGCGTGGATATGATTGCCGCTAACTGGGTAGGCGATGCTCAGCCAAGCGGGTTTGATAGTGATGAAAATGCATTACGCTTAGTTTGGCGCGAGGGGGAAATCGAGCTGCCGCTCATGGCGAAGACCAAACTTGCACGGGAGCTCATTGCCCATATCGCCCAGCGTTTTCATGTGCGCCACAAGTCAGCGCTTACCGGCGATAATATTTTGCACTTTAATCATAAACAGCAAGACAATTGATTATTTTCACAGTCCTTTACCGTTACAATAGGTCTATAGACTATCAAAGCGATAAAGGGGTGGAAATTGAGCCAACAAATACAACTCAAAATACTAGATCCGCGTATTGGTCAGGATATCCCCATGCCGACTTATGCGACCGAGGGTTCGGCAGGCATGGATTTACGGGCCTGTTTAGATGAGACGTTATTGATTCAACCTGGCGAGACACAGCTTATTCCCACGGGTATTGCCATCCATATAGCCGACTCGCGTATGGCAGCCGTGATCTTGCCTCGCTCTGGATTAGGCCATAAACACGGTATTGTTTTAGGTAATTTGGTGGGGTTGATTGATTCAGACTATCAAGGCCAGTTATTTATTTCTTGTTGGAACCGTGGTTCAGAGGCATTTAGTATTAACAGCGGTGATAGGATTGCACAGTTGGTGATTGTACCCGTAGTCCAAGCTGAATTTGAGGTTGTCAGCGAGTTTGATACTAGTGATCGGGCTGAGGGTGGATTCGGTCATACGGGCCGTGCTTAAAGATAACGGAATTTATAACGATAAACTTTATTTCGGAATAACAAAAAAACTATGGCCAGACGAAGACGCACACGCCGCCGTGCACAACAAGGTAAACATGGGTTAACACTTAACACAGGTATGCTATTGGCTTATCTGAGTTTTGTTTTTATCTTTGTTATCGCCATTTGGATAAGCCAACAGGCTTCCTATGGGCAAATTCGTTTACAACAACGTACTGCTGCCGATGTCATTTCCCGCAGTGTGGCATTTCAGTTGTCCAAAGTTGTTGCTTCTTATACCCACTCACTGGAAAGTATGACCAAGGATCCCGCCTTAATTGAGTTATTACGTACTGGGGATGAGGCCACAATCCAACAGCGCTCTGCTGAATTATATAAAGCATTTCCATATGCTCTGGCGCTGCGTATGTTTAAAGTTGGGACTGCACGATTAGATGATAGTGTGAAGCCTAAGTTAAGTTACGCGTTTCTTGATCTGATTAGTAGTGTCGATCGGGGGAATACTAAGCCACCGGTTGAAGTGCACTTACCAAATACAGCCGATCAACATTTAGTGATTGTGCGTCCTGTGCTTAGCGGTAAACGTATTGTGGGTTATATTCAATTAGCTTTGGATATTAAAGCCGTGCAAATTTGGGCTCATACGGTAGTAGGCAAAAACTATATTGAGCTGATTCAAGTTGCAGGCGAACAAAAACCGATCTTATTAACCCGTGGTGGTAACGATGATCTAAAAACCAACGAAGTACGTTACTACAAAGTAGAGGGGACACGTTGGCAAGTATCGGTTTGGTCAGAAAGCTCATTGCCGATATTGCCTTTACCCTTAGATGTAATTTTTGTCTTGTTATTTTCCGTGCTGATTGTTGGTGTAGTGTTATTCTTCTTAAAACGTTCCGTGAGTAATACAGTCAAAATGGATGCGGCGAATATTACCCAAATGGCCATTAATACTGGACGAGGTGTGCAGCAGCATGATTATCAGCTGTATATGCCGGAGTTCTCAGAAGCAGCCCGCCGTATTAAAGATATACAAGCACCCGGATCCTCTAAGAGCATTGATCGTGAACGTGATGATGATCCCAACGCGATCAGTTTCGGTAATAGTAGCAGTAGTGACCTATCGACCATCGATCCTCTCTATATGAGTTCTGATACCTTAAGTGTTGAAGAATTAGATGAGAGTCAGGTTTCTGCTTATCGACAGTCAGCTCAACAAGCAACGAAACCAGATGTGTCGACACCAAAAGCTGTCTTTAATGCACGTGATGTTGAATCACAAGATAGCTTAGTCGCCTCCCAGGCTAGCCATAGTGTGGCTTCTGTACGCCAGCCTGCGCCCAATATGCCGCCACCGGAAATTTTTAAAGCCTATGATATTCGCGGTATTGTAGGCAGTACCTTAACACCTAAGCATGCAACCTTAATTGGCCGTGCTATTGGTAGTGAAGCTATTGATCGTGGCATTACCCAGATGGCCTTTGCCCGTGATGGTCGATTATCAGGTCCTGAATTAGGCCAGGCTTTTGTAACAGGTGTGCAGTCCACCGGTGTAGATGTATTAGATGTCGGGATGGTTCCTACCCCTGTGCTTTATTTTGCCGCAACAGAGAATGCAGGTGGCTCAGGGGTGATGCTAACGGGTAGTCATAATCCGCCAGACTATAATGGTTTTAAAATGATGTTGGGTGGCGAGACTTTATCGGGCGATCAAATTCAAGCATTAAGAGAGCGTATTGAAACAAGCCAGTTTCATTCAGGTTCTGGCAAGTATGCTAACAAGGGAGTAGGCAAGGCGTACCTTGAGCGTATTGTGTCAGATGTGAAATTAAAACGACCATTAAATGTAGTGATTGATTGCGGTAATGGTGTAGCGGGTGCCATTGCACCGCTTTTATTTAAGTCGATGGGTTGCCGCGTAACAGAGTTATATTGCGATGTTGATGGTAAGTTCCCAAATCATCATCCTGATCCTAGTAAGCCAGAAAACCTAAAAGATTTGATTGCCGCGGTGAAATCAAAACAAGCGGATGTTGGTTTGGCCTTTGATGGGGATGGTGATCGGGTTGGTGTCATTGATTCGGAAGGCAATATTATTTATCCCGATAGATTAATGATGTTATTTGCTGCCGATGTATTAAAGCGTAACCCCGGCGCACAAATTATTTATGATATTAAGTGTAGTAATAACCTAACCAAAGTGATCTGGGAAAAAGGCGGTGAGCCAGTTATGTGGAAGACGGGGCATTCACTAATTAAGGCGAAGATGAAACAATCCGGTGCAGCACTTGCCGGGGAAATGAGTGGACACATTTTCTTTAGTGAGCGTTGGTATGGTTTTGATGACGGTATGTACTCAGGTGCTCGCTTATTAGAGATTTTATCCCAGATTAATCAGAGTTCAGTGGATATATTTGCTGCCTTACCTGATGCGGTGAATACGCCTGAGTTAAATGTTGCTATGGCAGAAGGTGAGCACCATAAATTTATTGATAACATGATGATGCAAGCTGATTTTGGTAGTGCCAATGTAACAATGATTGATGGTATCCGTGTAGATTATGAAGATGGCTGGGGTTTGGTGCGCGCATCTAATACTACGCCTGTTTTAGTCTTACGCTTTGAAGGAAAAAGTCAGGCGGTGATGGAACGTATTCAACAAGCTTTCAAAGCGCAAATGTTGGCGGTTAAACCGGATCTTCGGTTGCCGTTCTAATTTTTAATAATATTTTACTGGGGGAAAATATGAAGAAATTAATATTTTATGTTTCGTTTTTAATGTTGTTCACTGGTTGTGCTTCAACCGTTGAATACGTGCGTAATCCAGCATTAAATGAAGATAATGCAGCGACTGTTATTATCTATCGACCAAATACGTCATACCATAAATTCAATCCTGAGAAGCCATTTGTTTATATTGACGATAAGTTATTAGGTAAATTGGGGGTTAATAGTAGCTTGCGAGTTCATTTGCCTAAAGGTTCTTATAAAATCTCAATTAAACAGCCCTTTATGTTTATGCCTGCGAATGAAAGTAATAAATTAGAATTACAGGTCAATGAGCATAAATACTATTATGTACGTTATGCAAATGATTTCAGTGGATTCGAGGGGCCTGCCGGTGCGCCAATTGCTGTTGGTGAAACAGATTTACGTATCGTCGATGAAGAGAACGGTAAAATACGCAGATAATGTTAATCCTTAGTATTTGTTACTAATGATGATGGTGGTGCGCATGGGGATCCATGCTGACACCCCATACACTCCATAATAGATACATACCAAACCCAATTACCATTAAACCGGCGACACTACGCACGATGGGATTAGCTAAGAAGTTACGCAAATGAACTGCCACTAACCCGAAGGCTAGGAGTGCTGGGAAGGTTCCTAAGCCAAAACTCAACATCACGAGTGCACCAGAGACTGGATGTGCGCTGGTTAAGCTTAAGGTCAACATGGTGTAAACAAGGCCGCATGGTAGCCAGCCCCATACGGTTCCCACTAAAAATGCATGACGTGCATTTTTAATCGGAATCAACTTACGCGCAAAAGGTTCTATGCGACGCCAAATGATGCCACCGGCTTGCTCAAGACGAACTAAGATGCGCCACCAGTTAGCCATATAAAAGCCTAGCAAAATAAGAAAAATACCAGAGAAGGTTTGCAAGTATTGATGAATAGTATGTGAGGCCAGGCCTTTAATGGTGAGTGCACCTATCCAGCCAAATATCAAACCGGCGATACTGTAACTAGTAATTCGGCCAAGGTTGTAGAGGATTTGAGTTAGAACACGCCTTTTATTATTGGCTTGCTGATCTACACCAAACGATAACGCCCCAACAATACCACCACACATGCCAACACAGTGCACACCACCGAGTAATCCACCAATAAAAGCAGTTGACATTAAACCGATATCAAACATCTTTAGGCTCCAACTTGGTCTTAACCGTTTCCTGATCGTCAATATTGAGTAACTTCATTAGTACTAGCACAGTGATAATGGCAGGTATGCCAAGTGCAGCTACATACTGGAAAAAGAAAATAAACCCTTGTGCATCAACAATGACGCCTGAAAAACCAGATTGAAATTTAGCAGGTAAGGTCATTAATGAGCTAAATAATGCATATTGTGTTGCGGTATAAGCGGTGTTAGTTAATCGGGATAAATAAGCAATAAAGGCTGAGCCGGCTAATCCTCCACTAAAGTTATCGGCACTGATAACGACAATTAGCCATGTAGTATCATGACCCTTGGTAGCCATGACTGAAAATAATAAGTTTGTTACGGCAACAAGGATAGCGCCTACTAATAAAGGACGCATAGTGCCGAAGCGGGTAACAGAGAAACCGCCAAGTAATGCACCCGCTATAGTCAATATAACGCCGTAGATTTTGGATATATTGGCAATTTCATCATTCGAGAAACCTAAGTCTTGATAAAAAGGTATAGCCATAGAACTTAAGGTAATATCACTTAAGCGGTATATGCCAATAAAAAATAATAGTAATAATGCCCACTTGCCACATCGCGTGAAAAATTCTTTTATAGGTGATACTACGGCACCAATAAACCATGCAAAGGTATTAGATATAAGTGGTGGTAAATTTTGATACCTATCTAAAAATTCGGAGATATTTTTTTTCTCCATAGCCATTGTTGTTTTATTTATCTTGTGTTCGGGTTCTTTAATGATAAGCGTTGTAACGAAACCGACTAGTGCAAAACCTGCCATAAACTGATAGCTGATTTCCCAGTTATAGAAATCAGAAAGCTTTAGTGCAATAGCGCCGCCGATTAGTGATGCGGCAATACGCCAACCGGTTTGATAAGCTCCTGCCATGGCGCCTTGATATTGAGGTTCTACCGCTTCTATGCGGTAAGCATCTATAGCAATATCCTGTGTTGCTGAGCAGAACGCAACCCAAACAGCGCTTAAGGCAAATAGGGCTAAATCTTTTTGCGGTGTGATGATGGTCATAACAATGAGACCGGATGCAATGCCTATTTGCGAGAGTAGTAGCCAACTACGTCTTTGACCCAAAAGGTTACTAAGGATTGGAATAGGAATGCGATCAACAACAGGTGACCAAAATACTTTAATCGAATAAGTAATCCCTATCCATGAAAAAAAACCAATGGCTGTTTTGGATAGGCCTGCATTATTCAGCCAGCCTGTTAATGTTGTGAACACCAGCGGAAAGGGTAACCCAGCTGAGAAGCCGAGAAAAAACATTGCCACAACACGCGGTTTAAAATAGACCGTTAAGGATTCTAGCCATGTGGTTTGCTGGGTATTGCTCATATCCTAGCTATTGATATCGTAGTCATAGTCGATGATAAGCGGTGCATGATCGGAAAACCATTTATCTTTATAAACACGGGCCTTGCGTACTTTGTCAGTCAGTCCTGGAGTAATAATTTGGTAGTCAATACGCCAACCGACATTATTGGCACGTGCATTACCGCGGTTTGACCACCAGGTATATTGTTCTGCGCGTTGCTCTACAACACGAAATGCATCCACATAGCCGACTTGTTCTATCAACTTATCCATCCAGGCACGTTCTTCGGGGGTACAGCCAGAATTTTTTTGGTTACTTTTGAAATTTTTAATATCAATTTCTTTGTGCACGGTATTCCAGTCACCACAGATAACATAGTCTCGACGTTTACGTTTCATTTGCTTTAATTCATCCAGCATTTTGTCCATAAAGCGTAATTTGTTGGTATGTCGTTCTTCACTAGATGAGCCGGAAGGCAAATAAAACGAAGCAACGCTTAGTTTACCAAAGTCTGCTTGAATGTAACGTGCCTCATTGTCGCAGTGTGCCCAGCCAAGGCCTTTAGCGACATTATCCGGTTCATAACGGCTATAGATGGCAACACCGCTATAGCCTTTTTTTTGTGCATCGAAATAATAACAATGAAATGGTTTGGGACAGAAAATGGCAGGGTCGAGCTGTTCAAATTGGGCTTTGGTTTCTTGGATGCAGACCACATCAGCACGCTGCTTGGCTAGCCAATTGAAAAAGCCTTTTTTCTCTGCTGCACGAATACCATTTACATTAGCACTGATGATACGCATATGACTATTATCTCTTGGTTAAATTCGGTGTATCATACACCAGTTCCAGCAATCAATTCTGACGAAAAATGAAAGATTATCAACGCGCATTTATAGAATTAGCCTTAGCATCAAATGTATTACGCTTCGGTGAGTTTACTTTGAAATCAGGCCGACTGAGCCCTTATTTTTTTAATGCGGGCCTATTTAACACAGGGCAAGCATTAGCAAAGCTAGGCCAGTATTATGCTGATACCATTAGCCATAGCGGGCTTGAGTTTGACGTTTTGTTTGGTCCTGCTTATAAAGGCATACCGTTAGCATCCAGTTGTGCTATTGCCCTAGCAGAAAAACATCAATCTAATGTGCCTTATTGCTTTAATCGCAAGGAAGCCAAAGATCATGGTGAGGGCGGAAATCTTATCGGGGCACCTTTAGCGGGTAAGGTGTTGATTGTGGATGATGTCATTACGGCCGGTACCGCTATTCGTGAATCCATGGAGATTATTGCTGCGAATAATGCGAAAGCAGCGGGGGTATTAATTGCTTTGAATCGACAAGAGCGTGGCACTGGTGAGCTATCTGCTATTCAAGAAGTCGAACAAACGTATCAAATTCCAGTATTAAGTATTGTCAGTTTAGATGATGTGATGGCTTATATTGCCGAAGAAGCACAATACAAAACGCATTTGCCTGCAATAGAACAGTATCGTGCCCAATATGGGATTGCATAATCCACCCTAGTACTAGATAGCATTAATAATCAATAACAGACCTACACTGATAGTGATAAATTCATAACTGCGTTTGATCCAGCGGTTTCCTTTCATGATTGACCAGTGTGCACCAATGTAGCCACCTAATAATGAACCTAACACCAATACCGGTAGCCAGGTCCATTGGATCTCACTGTATAGGCTCAACGTGAGGGCACCACTACCGTTCCAAAATAAGCCCACCAGTACCAAGGTATGGGCGACTGCATGTTTGTAATCCATGCCATACCAGCGGATTAGCCACATGGTGACAAATAACCCAGTGCCCGAGGTTAAGGAGCCGTTCAGGGTACCAATACTAAAAAGGACTAAACCACCAACGAGGTGCTGAGTAGGTGTAAAGTGATGGGTATATTGCTGATGGCCTAAATTCGGTTTGAGTATGGAATAAATGCCCAAACTCGTGGTCATAATACCCAATGCGATTTCAGCGCTGGGGCCAGGGATAAATAATATGATATGGGCGCCGATAACTACTCCAGGTAGGCCCGCAATCAGCATAACAAGGATATAATAGCGGATTAATGTGCGCTCCCGGATATGCCGTATTGTTGCACCAATACCCAGTGCCACACTGGCGATTTTGTGGGTGGCTAAGGCAATACTAAATGGCAAACCAAGGAAGATCAGGGCAGGTAATTGGAGTAGGCCTGCACCGCCACCGGCAAAAGCAGATAGGGCATTTGCCAAAAGCGAGATAAAAAAGAGTAAAATTTGATTTAGCACGCAATTTGATGATGAGAGATAAACCAGTGACATTGTATCCTGTAAACTGCACGATATCCGCTAATCAGGGGAAAATAGTGCAATTTAGACAGGCGTTTATTTTATTATTCTTAACCAGCATTTTGGTTAGTTTATCTACTGCAGTGCAAGCCAGAAACATTAAGTGTTGGAAAAACGATATTGGGATTCGTGAATGTGGTTCGATTGTACCGCCGGAGTATTCACAAAAACGGATTGAAATCGTTAATGAGCGCGGCTTAGTTGTTAAGGTCATCGAAGCGGCTAAAACACCAGAGCAACTTGCCGCTGAGCGCGAGGCAGAGCAAGCACGTAAGCTCAAAGAACAGCAACGTAAAGAGCAAGCAAGGATTGATGCGATTTTGCTCAATGCTTACACGACCGAACGAGATTTGCTGTTGGCACGTGATAATAATTTGAAATCCGCCCAAGCACAGATCGATATCACCAAAG
>CAZPAE010000016.1:0-12853 GCA_964584455.1 uncultured Thioalkalispiraceae bacterium | reverse complement strand
CTATCTTAGTAAAAAGCGGGGCTAGTGACTTAATAGATAGCTGATCAGCGCCTAAACGATAATACTTATCCTGTGGCACACTGCCACCACCAAAACAAGCTGTGAGCAATAAACAAAGGCTAATAAGAATAGTTGATTTTATCATTGGCTTACCGGATCGTTAGGCGGTTTACTGTTTAACAACACACCAGGGTTTTCCCTTAGCTGACGCGTAAACTCATTCATATTACGTGCCGTCGCATCAACGTTATACATGATACTACCGACATTTTCTTTCACCACGCCCATACTGGTGCGCAAATCTAATAAGGTTTGTCGCAAATCTTCATTATTACCATCCATCATCTGCGATGTTTTGGCGATTAAGTTATCCAAATTTTGTGCTGCACTATCTAGCTTGCTAGAGACACTCGCCATTTGCTTAGTAATATCATCTGCGTTAGTGACAATGTTTCCAATCCGTTCCTTATCTAGAGACTGCATCACTAATAACAGTTCATCAGCACTGTCATTTAACACCTTTAACAAGCTTGAGGTTTGTTTTGCTACTTGCGGTACTGTGGTATTGATTTCTTTGGTTAAGGTAGCAAATAAGGGTTTCAACCCTTCTTCTGAGAGTGTTTCGAATTCGCCGGAGATCTGTTGTGCCAGTTGGAAAATATCTAAGGCATTAGCGCCGTTAATCTCATCACCAACCGCCAATACCGTTTTGCTTTCCCCTTCAGTAATATCAATTTCTTTCTCACCCAAAAAACTCGGCATAACGATTTGTGCTGTGGAGTCTTGCGGTATTTTCCAGTCTGGCTGAATTAATAAATGTAACCGGTAATGGGTTTGGCCGTCGCGTTTAATCGGTGCCATATTAGCAACTTGCCCGACCCGAAATCCCGCATAGGTCACTGTACTGCCTTGTCGAATACCTGACACATTATTTAACACAAGATAATAATCATCGGCACTAGTTCGACTACCAGTAATGCTATACAACCCTATTACCAAAATAACGATGGCGATAATCACCATATTACCAACAAAAAAATAATTAATGTGATCTTGCTTCATATTACTAATGCGGCCTTGTTAAACGTTGTAAGTATTCATCCACATCGACAGCATCATCACGCGGAATCCGATTTAATAAGCTTTGTACTCGCTGGTTATCACTATTACGGACTTTATCAACACTATCTGTCATTAAAATATCGCCTTGGTCTAACACAGTGATACGATCTGCAATTTTAAAAGCACTGTCTAGCTCATGTGTTACTACAACAATAGTCATATTGAGGGCTGAACGTAATTGAAGAATTAACTCATCCAACTCAACTGCCGCAACAGGATCAAGCCCTGCTGATGGTTCATCAAAAAATAACAGCTTGGGATCCATTATGATGGCTCGCGCTAATGCAGCCCGCTTTATCATACCACCGGATAACTCTGCTGGCATGAGTGCTTCAAAACCAGATAGATTCACCACTTCCAATTTCATGCGCGCCATAATATGCATGGTCTTTTCATCAAGCTGAGTATGTTCGCGCAAAGGTAACATGACATTATCCCCCACGGTCATCGAACCAAATAAGGCACCACCTTGAAAAGCCACCCCCATTTCTTTGCGAAGCGCATACATTTGTTGATGATTAATTCGGGTAATATCCTGGCCTAAAATACGAATTGCTCCCGCAGTAGGTTTATGCAAACCAAGAATGTGGCGTAACAATGTACTTTTACCCGAACCACTTCCACCCATAATCACCAGAATTTCACCTTGCTGAATAGTCAGTGAAACTCCATTAAGTATTTTGCGTGTACCATAGTGTGTGACAAGATTTTCAATCTCAATCACACTATTTGTAGCATCACTTGTTTGCATATCAACGGTTCAAAAAATAAGTAAAGACCATATCTGCAATAACAATTAAGCTAATCGCCATCACAACCGAACGCGTTGTTGCACGACCCACACCTTCAGCCCCCCCTTTGACTTGAAAACCATTGCTTAAGCCGACTAATGCAATGATCATCGCAAACACCAGGCTTTTCACTAACCCTTGCATCACATCATTCACACTTAATACATCAAAGGTCCTATCAAAGTAAACGCTAATCGGTAATTGCAAATCAATAGCGGTATATACTGCACCGCCTAATAACCCCATGGCATCACCCAGGATCACTAAACAAGGCAACATGACCATCATGGCTAACAATACCGGTGCAGCTAAATAACGAACCGGGTCAATACCAATAACCCGCAAGGCATCCACTTCTTGCGCCTCTAACATAGTGCCGATACGTGCCGCAATGGCCGAACCTGAGCGCCCTGCCACCAAAATACTTACGATCAAGGGCGAAAACTCCCGTGTAATAGATAAGGCGATACCTAAAACAACTTTAGACTCGGCACCAAATGTTTTAAGTGTTTCGATACCTTGTATCGCTAGCATCACGCCTACAGCAAAACAAAGTATGGAAATAATAGGAATGGCTTTAACACCAATTTGCATTGCTTCGTTAAATACACTTGAGATACGAACAGGTTGTTGCCTTCTAAAACCAACAACTAACCATACTAAGGACTCATACATAAGACGAAACATGTAGCCGGCTTCCTCAATTGCGAGGATAGTCTGACGACCAATATGTTCAATCTTTTGTCGTAAAGTGGATGATAAACGTATTTCTGCCATGCTTACCCACTCACATAGTCAGCAACAGCATCTTTTATAAGAAAAACTTTATCTAACCGCGCTAGCTGTAATACTTGTTTGGCCGCCTCACTGACACCAACCAAACCGAACTTAAGTTGCTTTGAACGTGCTAACTGAAAGCCTTCAACTAAACTCGCAATCCCTGAGCTGTCGATGTATTTTACGCCGGACAAATCAACTAATACATGCTGCGCATCATTCAAATGTGCCAGGATTTGTTTACGGGCCTCGGGTGAGTAGTGTAAATCTACTTCACCAATTAATGCGACAACTGTGTAGTCACCCTCTTGTCGAGTTGTATATTCCATAGCTTGTTTACATTCACCTTGGGTTTATATTTACGGTCATTCGAATAATATTACCGGCGCCACTGTCGCCAGGTAAGTACTCTACTTTGTCGATCATTTCCTGGATAAAATGCACACCCAAACCACCAGGACGAATATCATCCAAACAGCGGGATTTAATCTTGCTGCAATCGACCGTTTGTGCAAAATCAATTAACTCAATAATGAAAGCTGTTTGTTGGTAATGAATCTTTAATATAATGTCACCTGATTGATGACAGTAGGCATGCTCGATAATGTTCATTGCCGCTTCATTAACACCGATCACGACTTGATCTACACGGGAAGCATCCAAGCCATGCTCCAATAAAAAATCCCGCACCCACTCACGCAATTGATGCAATTGCTCCGCCTGGGCAGGAAACCGCTGTGTAAAAAAGGGCTCACTCATCACGGCTCTAATATTAATAACGTAATATCATCTTGCTGTTTACCACACTGTAGCACCGTTTCAGCAATGGTAGTTAATCTTTGCTTAGCCGGTATTGCTCGGTGTTGTCGAATCAATTCCACTAGGCCTTCCAGCTGCAAATGTTCCTTTTCATTTGTTTGTGACTCAGTCACACCATCGCTATATAAATAGACCGCGCTATCTTGTAGTGAAATCGCTTTCCCACAAGCATACTGCGTATTAGGTAAAATACCAACTGGTGGAGCATCTGCGGTTAAGGTAACAACTTTATCATGCTTATCAATAACAATAGCTGGCAAATGGCCTGCGTTCACAAGGCTGAGCATATTATCTTTTGGTGAAAATAAGCCAACTACTAAGGTAACAAAAAAACCACGGGTTGCAGACTCACATAATTCATTATTAATGATCTGTACCAGCTGTGCTGGATTGGACATTCGCTTTGCCAAGCACCGGAATAAACTCGCTGTTTTCGCCATCAGTATCCCGGCATTAATGCCTTTGCCAGACACATCACCTAATGCGAACCAAATGCGCCCATCTTTTAGACGTAAAAAGTCATAAAAATCGCCGGAAATATTCCGTGCAGGGTAATTAATACCACAAATCGGCATATCTTCACCTTCTTCTGGCATTAATTTGCGCTGCACTTCTTGGGCTATCAAAATTTCTTGGTTCAATTCCTGCGCAAGCTTATCCCGTTGCTCAATGGCCTTTTCCAATTGCCACGATAACTCCTGATAACTCTGGCTAGCTTTAGCTAACTGTGAACTAGCTTGTCGTAACAATTGTTCAAAATTTACTTGCTGATTAATTCGCAAACCCATTGAGCTGGCAGCTTCCTCGATTAAAACGGGGAGCTCTTCGAACATTTGCTGGACCTGTTCAGCACTGAGCGTGAGGCTTGTTTGTATTTTTTGCTGAACCTGCTCAAACACATTTGCCACATCTGGCACATTAAATACCAAATTTGCCCAGTCCGCTAAATGCAATATTTCAGCGAGTACCTCATCATCTTGTACTCGGTGATGCCCGATAACAGGTTGAGTAATTTTATCCGGAATAGACCAGAGCTTGGCTAATTGTTCAAACACCGCCACATGGTCTATACCAAATAATTGGTTTTCCTGTTCTAAGCGCTGTAACGGTTCAAGTGAACGTAAGTGATTAAATTCCTGCGCTATATCCTGCTGCAAATAAAATAACGCCAGTAAACCAAAGTCTTGTAGTAAGCCTGCAGTAAAGGCTGTTTCACTGTCTAACTTCAACAAGCGTGCTAAGTAGCGCGCAACCGTAGCACGACGTAATGTATCCTCCCAAAAACCGGTAATATCAAACCCATCTAGATTCAATGACTGAATGGACTCTCTCACCATTAAACATAAAATGATATTACGTAGTGTTTTTGCACCTAAAATCACAATCGCATGACGAACAGACGTCACTTCCTTTGCCATACCAAATAATGGGGTATTCACTACGCGTAATAGCTCTGCTGTTAAAACAGGATCGGTTTCGGCGAAGTTAGCCAGGACTCGCTGATCCACATCATCACG
This sequence comes from uncultured Thioalkalispiraceae bacterium, assembly GCA_964584455.1. Taxonomy (GTDB): domain Bacteria; phylum Pseudomonadota; class Gammaproteobacteria; order UBA6429; family Thiohalophilaceae; genus CAZPAE01. Next base: position 7,827 of record CAZPAE010000016.1, on the reverse strand, counting down.
CGAACAAGCCCGTAACATTTCTAGCGCAGCTTGTGGCGGTGCAGGTAAGTCAGCCGGTTTTATTTTTTCTAAGGCAGGGATGGCCATGCCTGTTAAGTCGGCTTGTGCCACATCCCCTTTAGTACATAGAACAAAGTTTAAGCATAAAAATAAAAGGGCCTTGCTAATTTATCCATCACTTCATAGAGCCGCTATAGTTAGGAGAGAAAAATAATTAGGGCACAGGACTCGCCATGGCAACAAAGACAATTAATCGCGGGCTCATCTTAATGGGCGGTGGCGCACGTGCAGCTTATCAGATTGGCGTGCTCAAAGCGGTTGCCGAACTCAAACCAGAAAAGGGCGGCACCTCCCCCTTTCGCACCATTTGTGGCACCTCTGCTGGTGCCATTAATGCTGTCACCCTTGCCACCATGGCGGATAACTATAACCATGCTGTTGCACAAATGTTACGTGTGTGGGGCAATTTTCACGTGGAACAAGTTTTTGAGTCGGATGTTAAAAGTATTCTTTGGACCGCAACGCGGTGGCTCATGGCACTGACCCTCGGCGGGTTGGGACAAAAAAACCCGTTAGCCCTGCTCAACCGCAAACCATTAAAAATCTTACTTTCTAAACGAATTGATTTTGCCCGGATACAACGCATTATTGATGAGGGGCATATTCACGCGGTCAGCATCACCGCCTCTGGCTACACCTCGGGACAATCGGTCACTTTTTATCAAGGTCAGCCAGAAATCGAATCCTGGCAGCGAGTAAGGCGTTGCGGTAGTCGTAGCCTATTAACCATTAATCACTTAATGGCTTCCTCCGCTATTCCCTTTTTATTTGAAGCGGTCAAACTTCATCGTGAGTACTTTGGCGATGGTTCCATGCGCCAAATGGCACCGTTGAGCGCAGCCTTACATTTAGGTGCTGACCGGGTTTTAGTCATTGGTAATCAACGTGACGATGAACAATCGCGGGAGCGTAAACAAACCCTGGAATACCCGAATTTTGCTCATATCGCCGGCCATATCTTAGACAGCATCTTCCTCGATAGTCTGGAAACAGACTTGGAACGACTGGAACGTATCAATAAGACAATCGATATTATCCCCACCCGCCGATTACGGAATAGCGATATTCCCCTGCGTAAAGTTGAGGCTTTTGTCTTGGCCCCAAGCATCGATATTGGTGAGCTAGCCCAGGACTATGTTCATGAATTACCTCGTACCATTCGTTATTTGCTCAAGGGAATTGGTGCCTTGCGCGAACAAGGCTCCGGCTTAGCCAGTTACCTCTTATTTGAAAAGGGCTATTGCCGCGAACTAATACGACTGGGCTACCAGGACGCCATGCAAGAAGCCGATATGCTCAGAGAATTCCTCGCTGAGTCATAACCCTATCCTGACTATTGCCTATCCCCAGAACACCCATTTTATGGGTTTTGCATGGCACAATATGGAAGCCTGTGTCACAATAGCCCAAGGCTAACTCAGAGTAGTTAACTGTTTGAACTAAAACAGATTGTAGAAATTTCCAAGCCGACGCAAAGAACAGGAGTAACCTTGCGCATTGCATTAGTTGATGATGATGTCCATCTAGCCCAAGCCATGAAACTATGGATGGAAGAACAGAGCTACGATGTTGTGCATTTCCCAAACGGTCGTGATTTTACGTGCGCATTGCGCAAAGAAAGTTTCGATCTTTATATTCTCGATTGGGTAATGCCAGACTTTGATGGCGAACAAGTATTAAGTTGGCTTACCGAACAGTCAGAACATGACACACCGGTTATCTTCGTAACCCAACGTGATAGTGAAGAAGACATTGCCAAAATATTGAACCAAGGCGCTGATGACTACATCACTAAGCCGGTTCGACAAAAAGAACTATTAGCACGAATCTCTGCCGTGACGCGACGCATGCAAGGCCATACCCAAAAAAGTATTTTACATTACCCGCCTTATCGCATTAATTTAAGTTCACACACATTACAAAAAGACGACAAGCCAGTTAAGCTAACACAAAAAGAATTTGAGCTTGTTGCTTTTATGTTTAAGAACCTAGGTCGGCTGTTATCCCGTGGACATATCTTGTCTTCCGTTTGGGGGCATGGCTCAGAATTTACAACTCGTACTGTTGATACCCACATTAGTCGTATTCGCAAAAAGTTGTCACTATCACCACAAAATGGCTGGCGCCTAAGTGCAATCTACCACCAAGGATATCGTTTAGAACAAATCGATAAAGATGACGTTCCCAATGACACTTAACTCTCAAGCAGGTTAGTCAACCATGCGTGTGCTCTATCCAGCTATTGCGCCTTATAATGAATTCGAACTTACGGTAACACCGCCCCATAAACTGTATGTAGAAGAATGTGGCAGCCCCGATGGCATACCGGTTGTTTTTCTCCATGGCGGCCCTGGTGCCGGTTGTGAGACTTATCATCGCCAGTTTTTTGATCCAGAGAAATATCGCATTATTTTATTTGATCAACGCGGCGCTGGGCGTTCCATACCGCACGCTGAACTAGAAAATAATACAACCCAAGATCTAATTGCAGATATGGAAGCGATTCGCCAACATCTTATGATTGATCGATGGCTGGTATTTGGTGGTTCATGGGGCTCAACTTTAGCCTTAGTTTATGCCCAAGCTCATCCTAACCAAGTGCTTGGGCTTATCTTGCGTGGGATTTTTTTATGTCGGCAACGAGAAATCGATTGGTTTTATCAAGAAGGTGCCAGTCGAATCTTCCCGGATATTTGGCAAAAGTTTCTTGCCCCTATTCCAGAACAAGAACGTCACGATTTAGTTACCGCTTACCACCAACGGCTCACAAGCCCAGACGAATTCACACGCATGCAAGCAGCAAAAGCATGGTCACTATGGGAAGGACGCACCGCGACTTTACGCAGCAGCCAACGAATCATTGACCATTTTGGGCTACCTCACACTGCATTAAGTTTGGCACGCATTGAATGCCATTATTTTGTTAACCGTTCCTTTCTAACGGAAAACCAAATACTAGAACAAGTACATAAATTAGACGGTATCCCTGGCATCATTGTACAAGGTCGCTATGATCTCATTTGCCCCATGGAAAGTGCGTGGGAACTACACCAAGCTTGGCCGGGTTCACGCTTAAAAATTATTCCTGATGCAGGGCATGCCGCATCAGAACCAGGCATTGTTTCAGAGTTGGTACAAGCCACTGACGACATGCTGCGGGAAATCGCTAAATGATTGCATTACTGCAACGGGTCAGCACCGCCAAGGTCGAAATAAGCGGTGATGTCATTGGACAAATTGAACGCGGTTTATTACTGCTCATTGGTATTGAAAAAGAAGACGACGAAGCAAAAGCAGAGCGTTTAGCACAACGTATTTTGACCTATCGTGTTTTTCCTGACCAAGAAGATAAAATGAATTTATCTGTGCAAGATATCCACGGCAGTATTCTACTGGTGCCCCAATTTACCTTAGCAGCTGATACACAAAAAGGTTCACGACCCAGCTTTTCCAGTGCCGCCTCGCCAGAACAAGCGAAGCTATTATTCGAATATTTAGTTAAACATAGCCAACGCCAATACCCACATATTGCTACCGGGGAGTTTGCCGCTGATATGCAAGTATCACTCTGTAATGATGGACCGGTAACCTTCTGGCTACAAGTTTAAGTGCTATTAGCTACGCAATAGTACTAATCACTTTGCGCAACTTCTCTTGGCTCACCGGCTTACTCAGAAAATCATCCATTCCTGCGGATAAACAATTGGCTTTATCCTCTGGTGTCGCATTAGCCGTTAGTGCAACTATCGGTACATGTTGATCACTTGATTCATGAGCACGCCATTGCTGTGTTACTTCAATACCACTTAGCCGTGGCATACGCATATCCATAAAAACCAAATCGAAAGTCTGCTGCTTCAATCGCTCTAATGCAAGCTGGCCATTCTCTACATGTTCAACGCGATGGCCATCTTGTTCTAAGAATGTTGTAATAACTTTCGCATTAATTGGACTATCTTCTGCGACCAGTACGCTTAAGAAACGAGAGATCGTGGTCGCACCAGGCTGGTGAGCTTGGTCATCATCATCACTCACTAAGCCAGCTAAACTCAATAATGCTTTACACAACCGATTTGGTGAAATAGGCAAGGCAATGGTTTTTTCATATAACGCACGCTCACTATCATCCAGCATATGTAACTTAGATAAATGCAATAACTTACATAACTTAATATTAGGATCGATGGCTTGTAGCTCTTTTGCTATCTGAACACAGTCACCGGTACCACTGAGTTCACTTAACAATACGATAGGCGTGTGGCCTTTTGCATTTACTTGCGAAACCAGCTCAACAACACTACTCCCTTCTCCAGTGGCACTATACGACCAACCCATACCTTGACAATAACTCTCAAGAATGGCCAAGTTAATTTCGTGTGGCTCATAAATCACTAATGGCATATTATCGGGGATCACCACACTTGGTTCGGTTGATTGCTCAACATACCATGGGATCTCAAACCAGAAAGTACTGCCGTGTCCTGGTTGACTCACGATCCCGATACGCCCGTTCATTAATCTCACTAAGTTGGCTGATATGGTTGTGCCTAAACCTGTGCCTGACTGTTTAACGTCACCGGTATGTCCAGTCTGATAAAATGGCTCAAAAATACGACCACGCTCTGACTCAGCTAAGCCAGGCCCTGTGTCGATCACTTCAATACGTACGGTTAGCGCGCCTTCTTCTAATTGTTTCTTAGCTTTTTGAACTTTAATAATCACATTGCCTTGCTCAGTGAACTTAACTGCGTTACTTACCAAGTTAAGTACTATTTGCCGCAACCGCTTACCATCACCATAAACATATTCCGGCAAATCAACCGAATAGTTAAAGAACAAATCTAAACCTTTTGCATTGGCACTGGCAGTAAACATTTGCGCAACCCCAAACAAAGTTTTTTCCAAATTAAACCGTTCTTGTTCTAGTAGATATTTACCTGCTTCAATTTTTGATAAATCTAATACATCATCAATCAGCGCATTTAAAGCGGTAGAAGACTCTTGTAAGGCAGCAACATATTCACGCTGATCGGAATTTAGCGTGGTTTTTTCTAGTAAATTTGATACACCCACAATACCACTCATAGGCGTGCGAATCTCATGGCTCATGGCAGCGAGAAATTCACTCTTCGCCTGATTGGCCATATTCGCTTCATCCCTGGCACGATTCATACGCCGCAACATGGTATCTAAATACAATGGCATCACCATTAGAAAAATATAATAAGCAACAACATCATAGATATGTGAATACCAACCATCTGTTAACGACAGTACAACAGTGAAAGCAAAAATTACAACAATGGTTGAAACGAATAAGGGGCCACGGCCATAACGTAATGCATAGCTAACAAAATACCAGGCATACAATAAAAAGAAGGGACTAAAGGGACCATCCTCAGTAAATAACATGGCAATACTGATACCCGTTATATCTAACGGTATCGTCAAGTATTGTCGCATGACGACTACGGGTTTAATGAGGACGGTAATAAAGATAATGGTGGTATAAATGAAGAAACACACCATGAGATAAATATAAAACTCCCATACTGGCTCATAATACCCACTATCCATTGCAAGCCCAATGAATATGGTCGACAAAAACCAAAAACCATAACGGATTAACGACGAAGTAAATTCCGGGCTCTTTTTAACTTCAGCAAAGTTTATTTTCATTGATTTTCCTGATAACCTACGCCCTATTGTAATCTAACTACATCGAGCTATGCAGTATGGCCAGAGCAAAAAAGTACCCCAAGATAAACGTCGAAATTACCAGTGAAAATAAATGTAGTTTCTGTGAAGGTGCTAAATGTTGTAATTATGTGACACAGGCCATTGATACACCTCGATCTATACAAGAATTCGACACTTTACTTTGGCAACTTACTCATCCTAATGTACAAGCTTATAAAGATGAAGATGGCTGGTTCCTTATTTTCTTTACCACTTGTAAATTTTTAGAAAAAGATGGGCGCTGTGGTATCTATGAAACACGCCCACAAATGTGTCGCGATTATAGCAATGATTATTGTGAATTTGACTCACCTGCCGAAGAAGGCTTTGAGCTATTTTTCGACAGTTATGAGTCACTATTAAAGTACTGCCGCAAACGCTTTAAGAAATGGGATAAGCGCTTTACGACGCCGGCGGCATAATTTGTAAAAAGTCTTCTATCGCTTCAAACTCAGCAACATCCCTGCGCGGATTTTTACTATCCGGGTGATAAACAGCTCGCAAAAAGCCAATACCAAACCTTTTAGCCGATCTTAATACCGGTAAACTATCGTCAATCAATAGCGTTGTCGTGTTATTAAACGGTAGCCTGTCTTTCAATTTATCCCAAAAATCAGGATCTTCCTTCGGTAAACCAAAATCATGCGCACAAATAATATGTTCTAAATGATGGTGTAACGCAGTACGGTCCATCTTCAACATAAGACTCTTATGATGTGCATTGGTGACCAATGCAACGGTTTTATTTAGTTGCTTTAATTTATCGAGAAACTCAATGACATAGGGGTGAATAGCGATTAAATGCTCAACTTCCCGTTTTAGTTCTGCAATATCAAGTGCTAAGGTCTCACTCCAATAGTCGAGACAATACCAATCCATGGTTCCTTCTTTGTTGCGAAATACGGGAAACAACGTGTTTTTCGCCTCAGCTACCGTTAACTGATTTTTTTGTGCATAGCGCAATGGCACATGTTCTTGCCAAAAATAGTTATCGAAATAGAGATCCAGCAAAGTGCCGTCCATATCAAGTAACACTGTTTCTATTTGATCCCAGTTAAGCATGGCCACGATATTTATCAGATTCAATAATTTGAGCTATGTATATTATACCGTCCGAGCAGGATAACCTAGTACTGCACTTAACTTAACAAGCTAGCACTGAGTAGCAAAAACTGTCAGAATTCGTTATTTGTACTTAACCTAAATAATCTTATTAATCATGAATCAATCAGAACTCAGTAAACTGCTCCCCGGCGTAGTGCAATTAGCCAAACGTGCCGGTGAACGTATTATGACGATTTATAATCGTGATTTCTCCGTCATGCAGAAAAAAGATGACTCACCAGTAACTGAGGCTGATATGGCCGCTCACGCCGTCATTGATGATGGGCTAGAAGAATTAGCCGGCCAATATCCGGTGCTTTCAGAGGAATCAGCTTCTATTCCTTTCGAGGATCGATCTCGCTGGGAATGCTATTGGTTAGTTGATCCGCTAGATGGTACCCGAGAATTCATTAAACGTAATGGCGAATTTACGGTTAATATTGCATTGGTTGAAGATCATCGCGCCATACTCGGTGTGGTATACGCCCCAGCCTTATCTTTATGCTACTACGGCGCACAAGGCCTAGGTGCCTTCAAACAGGAGCAAGAGCAAGATCCCACTCCCATCCAAGTGCAAAAACAATCCCGCGAAACGGTTATTATTGCTGGTAGTCGCTCTCACCGCGGCGAATCCCTTAATCGGTTCCTTGAAAACATTGCCAATTACGAACTGCTGGCCATGGGCAGCGCGCTCAAATCATGCCTGGTTGCCGAAGGAAAAGCAGATATCTACCCGCGCTTGGGCCCCACATCGGAATGGGATACGGCTGCAGCCCAATGTATTGTAGAAGAGGCTGGCGGCTATGTGACTGATACTAATATGCAAAATCTTCCCTATAACACCAAGGAAAGCTTATTGAACCCACATTTCTTTGTGTTCGGCGATAGCCGCGTTAATTGGTCGAGGTATCTTTAACGAGGGAG
>CAZPAE010000015.1:0-13426 GCA_964584455.1 uncultured Thioalkalispiraceae bacterium | reverse complement strand
GACTTATACATAATTTGTACAACTATTGTATATATTTATTCGCAAATATCTCTTTGATTTACATATCTATTTTAGAAAAAGAATGTTTACTTGACAAGTCCGATCAGTTTTTCCTATATTTTGTATAAGTTTCGTATAAGTGTGAATAGCATGACAAAAGGACAACCACCCGGCCTGTTTCCCATCGGCACCGTCTCCCAAGTCACCGGGGTGAATTCAGTGACCCTACGAGCCTGGGAACGACGTTATGGCCTAATCAAACCCACACGGACTGACTCAGGCCACCGGCTATATAGCGATGAGGATGTGCAACATATCCAGCAAATCCTAAACCTGCTGGAACAAGGTATCGCCATTAGTCGTGTGAAAGAGGCGCTTAATATTGCCAAACAACCCCCTACCCCAAGCAATGCTCACCAACATTGGGAGCAATATCAAGAGCAAATGCTGCAAGGTGTAAATAGCTTCGATGAGGGGGTGCTCGATGCGGTGTATAACGAAGCCATGTCTTTATACCCGGTTGATGTTGTCACTAAACAACTATTACTCCCTTTACTGGAGAAACTCGGCCAACGTTGGGCACAAGTCAGCACCGGTGTCGCCGAAGAACATTTCTTCAGTGTATTTATGCGTAATAAACTGGGAGCACGGTTTCATCACCGTAATCAACAAAACCAAGGCCCACGATTAATAGCCGCTTGCCTGCCCGGCGAATATCACGAATTTGGTTTATTACTTTTTTCACTAGCCGCACATTCACGCGGTTATCGCATCGTCTTATTAGGTGCAGATATGCCACTTAACCAACTTTCCGAAGTAGTACACCGCAGTAATAGCCAAGGCATTGTTTTGTCAGGCTCGATCAAAACTGACTATCCGGCATTACAAGCTGATCTAAAAAAACTAGTTCAAGACAGCCAAGTCCCGGTTTGGTTAGGCGGTAAAACACTCGAAACATCGCATCAGTTAATCGAGCAAGCCGGTGTCAAGATCATCGGTGATGACTTATCAGCAGGACTAAATGCTATCCAACAGATTTTACCAACCACTAAGGCGTCATAAAGATAGGAGATGAATAATGAATTCCACTAGCCAACTTGCTTTTGATCTGACCGAACAGGGCTTGGTACCCGACCCCGTCATTCGTCGCGGAATTCGTTTCTTAGTCAAACAACGGTTAAGAGAAATTCATCATCATGATGTCAGTGTGATGGCAGATTTACAAAATGAATTCATCTCATTAATGAATGCCTCACCCATTGCCTTGGTACCGGAAAAAGCCAATGAGCAACACTACGAAGTGCCTGCAGAATTCTACTTGGACACATTAGGCCCTCACTTAAAATACAGTTCGAGCTATTGGCCTGAGGGCGTCACCACCTTAGCTGAAGCAGAAATAGCCGCATTGGAAGAAACTTGCCGTCACGCAGGGCTAGAAAATGGGCAAAACATTCTTGAGCTCGGCTGCGGTTGGGGATCGTTAACCTTATGGATGGCAAAACACTATCCCGATAGTCACATTACAGCGGTATCTAACTCACATTCACAACGTGAATACATACAAAAAATGGCAAGAAAGTTCTTTTTGAATAATCTTGTTGTGCTTACCCATGATATGAATCAGTTCGACACCAATGAAAATCAATTTGACCGCGTTGTCTCGGTGGAAATGTTTGAGCACATGCGTAACTGGGCAGAGCTATATCGCCGTATAGCTATTTGGTTAAAACCCGGCGGTCGTTTCTTTAAGCATATTTTTGTCCATCGTGCTGCGGTTTACCCTTTTGAAGACCAAGGACCTAATGACTGGATGAGCCGATACTTTTTTACCGGCGGCATGATGCCAAGCGATGACTTACCACTGGCTTTTCAACGTCACTTAAAATTTGTTCAACGTTGGCGCTGGGATGGTACCCACTATGAAAAGACGGCCAACGCCTGGTTAGAAAATATGGATATGTCACAGAAAAATTTACTCCCTATCTTGGCAAAAACCTATGGTCAAAAAGAAGTGAGACGCTGGTGGGCCCGCTGGCGTTTGTTCTTTATGGCTTGCGCTGAATTATTCGGTTATGAGCAAGGTCAGCAATGGTGGGTAGGACACTATCTTTTTGAAAAACCTTTTTATCGGTCTTAAACAATGAATCCGCTTATCCTCAATTTTATACTTTTCCAAATCGGGTGGTTTGCTTGTGTACTAAGTGGCGCAAGCAATCAAGCTTGGATCGGTGTGAGTATCGCGGGATTCATTATTGCGTTTCATTTGTTTCGTGCTCAACAAAAGCAAAAAGAGCTGTGGTTAATCAGTAGTGCCATGGTCATTGGTGCGATTTGGGATAGCTTATTAGTGTACCAAGGCTGGTTAAGCTATACCTCCGGCACGCTAATAGCTCATACAGCCCCCTACTGGATCATCGTTATGTGGGGATTATTTGCCACCACATTAAACTTGTCACTACGCTGGCTAAAAGGAAAAACACAATTAGCCATCGTATTCGGTGCAATAGCAGGTCCGCTGGCCTACTATGCTGGTCAAAAACTGGGGGCAGTCCAATTCGTTGAACCGGTTCCAGCATTTATTGCTCTAGCCATTGGTTGGGCTATTTTCACACCATTACTCTTATTTCTTTCTTCTCGCTTCAATGGTTATCAGATCACTGAACACAGGAGCCCATCATGGACTGGTTAATTTATCTAAACGGTTTTGCCGTGATGTTAGTCCTAGCCACTGTCACCTGGTTGCTGAGTTTATATCTACGTGATGTGAGCATTGTCGATAGTGCTTGGTCCATCATGTTTCTAGGTGCAGCCTATATTTATTTTACTCAAAGCCCCCTTACGGAATTACGAGAAACCATTGTGTTTTTACTCGTCTTAATCTGGGCATTACGTTTATCAGCACATTTAACCTGGCGAAACTGGGGTGAACCAGAGGACCGTCGCTATCAGGCTATTCGGGAAAAATATGTACCCAACTTTGCTATAAAAAGCCTATTTATTATTTTCATTTTCCAAGCTGTCATAGCCTGGGTAGTATCACTATCGCTAGTGACAGCTTTTCAGCGCCCTGCCCTTGTTACTGGTATTTCTTTGCTCGATATCATGGGCATTTTACTCTGGTTAACCGGCATGCTGTTTGAAAGTATTGCTGATTGGCAATTGGCTAAATTCAAAAACAATCCTGAGAACCAAGGCAAGGTAATGCAAACCGGCTTATGGAAGTTCAGCCGCCACCCCAATTACTTTGGAGAATGCCTGATTTGGTGGGGATTCTATTTATTCGCGCTCAACAACGGAGCTTGGTGGAGCATTGTTTCACCGTTAATCATGACTTGGTTATTGCTGAAATTCTCTGGTGTGGTCATGTTAGAGCAAACCATTACTACACGCCGGCCTGATTATTTACAATATCAAAAAAGAACCAATGCCTTTTTTCCTGGTCTGCCGAAAAAGATCGTAACAGAACAGTATCCAAAGGGGCATACATCATGAAAATGATCTTGAGCATTATTTTGTCCCTCATGCTAATGGTTAGCATTCCAGCTCAAGCTAACCAGAAAACCTGGCGCTTTAAAGTCTTCCTAGAAGATAAAGAGATCGGATCACATACTTTTCAGGTTTCCAACATCAACAATCAGGTACACGCCACCATACAAGCTGATTTTAACGTGTATGTATTGTTTATTAACGCTTATCACTATCAGCATCGCAACTACGAAGTGTGGGAAGGTGCTTGTCTTAAATCCATTCATTCAACGACCAATGATAATGGCGAAGATCTGTTTGTTCGGGCCACAAAAGATAATAGCCAATTGACTATCGAATCCACAGCAGGCGCACACCAAGCAAAGGGCTGTATAAAATCATTTGCTTATTGGGACCCTGACTTTCTCAATAGCCAAGCGCTACTCAATGCACAAACCGGTGAAATACTCCCTATTCGCGTTGAATTAGTCGGCCAAGATTCTATCAACGTGCGCAACCAACCGACAAAGGCAACGCATTACCGTATCCACACCGACAAGTTTTCCATCGATCTGTGGTACTCAGATAAAAATGAATGGCTAGCTTTAAATTCAACAACCGAGAATGGGGCTAAACTACGCTACGAAATACAATAGGTGATTATTATGATGAAAAAAACACTCACAATGACCATGTTACTGGCACTCGTCACCGGCTGCAGTAGCTACCCACCTATTCGTACCGAGTCATCTGTGGATATTCAACGATTCATGGGTGATTGGTATGTTATCGCCAACATCCCTACTTGGATTGAAAAAGGCGCTCATAACGCTATTGAGTCTTATCAGCTTAATGAAGATGGTTCTGTTGCCACCACATTCAGTTTCTATAAAGACGGCTTTGATGGTAAAAAGAAAATCTATCATCCGACCGGTTTTATTACGGACCAAACATCCAATGCCATATGGGGCATGCAATTTATTTGGCCATTCAAATCAGATTTTCGCATCGTTTATGTGAGCCCTGACTACTCCAAAACCATCATTGGCCGCATAAAACGTGATTATGTTTGGATCATGGCCAGGGAGCCACAAATAAGCGATGCCGAATACGATGAACTGGTCCAACTGATTGCACAACAAGGTTACGACGTTAGCAAAATGCAGAAAGTCCCACAACAATGGTAATAAGTAGGATAAAACGATGAATCTAAAATCAGTCGCTAAGTGGCATACTTTATTACGCTGGTTCGATGCTTATACAGTTAATGAACATCAGCTCGACGAGAACAAGCGTCAGATTGATTGGTTACGCACCATCCCCTTTATTGTGATGCATATTGCCGTACTATTTGTTTTTGTGGTGGGCTGGAGCCCGATTGCCATTGCCACAGCAATTATTCTTTATGCTATTCGCATGTTTGCCATTACTGGTTTTTATCATCGTTATTTTTCACACAAAGCCTTTAAAACCTCGCGCCCTATTCAATTTTTATTTGCTTTAATTGGTGCTAGCTCAGTACAACGGGGACCACTCTGGTGGGCATCTCACCATCGTTATCATCACAAGCATTCTGATAAATGTGTCGATGAGCATTCCCCTAAACAACATGGTTTTCTCTGGAGTCATATGGGTTGGTTTCTATCACGTCAAAATTTCTTGACCCGATTTGAACGTATTACTGATTTTTCTCGTTACCCAGAACTCAAATTCATCGACCGGTTTGATATTCTTATTCCAACCCTGCTTGCCATTGGGTTATATGGTTTTGGTGAATTAATTAACCACTATTACCCTGCTGCTGGCACCAATGGCTGGCAAATGTTGGTATGGGGCTTTGTAATTTCAACGCTGGCACTTTACCACGTCACATTCACTATCAATTCACTAGCACATACCATCGGCAAGCGCCGCTTCACAACACGAGATAATAGCCGTAATAACTGGTTATTAGCACTATTAACCTTTGGCGAAGGGTGGCATAACAATCATCATTATTACCCTGGCTCTGCGAGACAAGGGTTTGCATGGTGGGAAATTGATATTTCCTATTACTTACTGCGTTTACTTCAAGCTATGGGACTGATTTGGGACTTGCGCCCCGTCCCAGAACGAGTAATGCGTCAATGTCAAAGGAGCCAATAAAATGAAAATCGCCATTATTGGAACCGGCATTGCAGGGAATGTAGCCGCTTATCATCTCAGCAAGCAGCATGATATTACTGTGTTTGAAGCTAATACACATATTGGTGGTCATACCCATACCCACGATATTGCATTGCAAGGCGAATCCTACGCTATTGATACTGGGTTCATCGTATTTAATTATAAAACTTATCCACATTTCACCCGTTTATTAGAAATGCTAGGTGTTGCCGTACAAGCTTCTGCTATGAGCTTTAGTGTCAAATGTGAAAAAACCGGCTTAGAGTACAATGGTACGACCTTAAACAGTTTATTCGCCCAACGCTCCAACTTATTGCGCCCCACTTTTTACCGGATGATTCGGGACATTCTGCGCTTTAACAAAGAAGCCGTTGCTTTACTGGATACTGAGCAAGCCCATTGGACATTAGGCCAAGTCCTGCAACAAGGCCAATACAGCCGTGAATTTATCGAGCATTATCTCATTCCCATGGGGGCCGCTGTATGGTCAACGGACCCCAAACAAATGCTGCAATTCCCAGCTGGTTTTTTTATTCGCTTTTTTCATAACCATGGCATGCTCAGTGTCGATGACCGCCCTACCTGGTATGTGATCAAAGGGGGCTCTAAAGAATATGTTAACAAACTGACTGCACCTTTTGCCCATAACATTCTACACAACAACCCGGTAAAAAGCGTCACGCGGCATCAAACCCATGTGGATGTCACGCTCCAAAATGGCCAAACCAAACAGTTTGACCAAGTTTTTATTGCAGCCCATAGCGACCAAGCTTTAGATCTATTAACTGATGCTACAGCGTTAGAGCAGCAAACCCTTGCGGCTATCCCCTACCAAGCGAATGAAGCTATATTACATACTGATCAAAGCCTACTGCCGAAACGAAAACTGGCCTGGGCTGCATGGAACTATCACATACTCCCTGAAGCACAAGGACGTGTGGCCTTAACCTATAACATGAATATACTACAGGGCCTAAAAGCACCCGTAGAGTTTTGCGTAACATTAAATAATAGTGATGCCATTGCAAAAGACAAAATACTAAAACGCATCACATACCATCATCCATTATTTACCCCGCAAAGTATTCAGGCCCAGGCACGACAGGTTGATATTAACGGTGTCAATCGCACTTACTTCTGTGGTGCTTACTGGCGGTTTGGATTTCATGAAGATGGGGTGGTCAGCGCACTTAACGCACTCAGCCATTTTAAGGAGCAGCATTATGCACAGCTGCATTTACGCCGGGCAAGTTAGGCACCGCCGCTTTTCGCCTAAGCGGCATGAATTCCGCTATCGGTTATTCTATGCCTACCTTGATCTCGATGAATTAGATGAAATATTTGAGCAGCGCTGGCTATGGTCTACTAATCGCCCTAACCTTGCCTGGTTTAAACGCAGTGATTATTTCGGCAAGCCTGAAACCCCTATAAAACAGGCAGTGACTGAGTTTGTGGAAAAACAAACCGGCAAGCCTCCAGCAGGACCCATTCGTTTATTAACACATTTACGTTACTTTGGTTATGTTTTTAATCCAGTGAGCTTTTATTACTGCTTTGATGCGGCAGATACCTATATTGAAACTATTGTAGCGGAAATCACCAATACCCCCTGGGGTGAACGGCATGCTTATATTCTATCCGCTGAAGATGATCTAAGTGACAGCAGCCATATGCAATTCCATCTAAGTAAACAATTCCATATTTCACCTTTTATGCCCATGGCGATTCGCTATGACTGGCGCTTCACACAACCCCGTGACACTGTCAGTGTGCACATGAGCAATTATCAGAATAGTGAAAAAGTATTTGATGCCACATTATATTTAGAGAAACAAACCATCAATGCAGCCAACTGTGCACGTGCGCTAGTGTTTTTCCCTTTAATGACAGTCAAAGTGATTACTGCTATCTATTGGCAAGCATTACGTTTATTTCTAAAACGAATTCCATTTTACTCTCACCCTGATCAAGCGGGGCCAAAAACCAAAGGAGGCGCCAATCAGGCGAATCGTGTATGAATGCCAAAACCTCTACTCTCACGCAACGTATTGCCCCAGGCTCAACGATTAAGCCACGGCTCCTCGATGGTATTGCTAAACGTATTTTGCTCAAACAATTACAAAAATTGCATGATGGGATACTAATTTTAATTGATGGTGATCATGAGTATCAGTTTGGCCAACAAACCACCCGCTTTAAGCATAAAATCACCATCACCGTCAAAGACGCAGGTTTTTACAGTGATATCACTTTTGGTGGTTCTATTGGTGCCGGTGAAGCCTATATGGCTGATTACTGGGAATGCTCCAATTTAACCGATTTGATTCGTTTATTCGTTGTTAACCAAGACGTACTAGATAATATGGAAACTGGCCTAGCCCGCCTCACGATCCCGATTCAAAAAGCCTTGCATTGGCTGAACCGTAATACCCAAACAGGCAGCCGTAAAAATATCGCTGCACATTATGATTTAGGTAACGATCTTTTCGAGCTAATGCTGGATGAAAGCATGATGTACTCTTGTGCTATTTTTGCCAAACCCCATATGAGCCTGTATCAAGCCCAGCTACATCGATTAGAAACTATCTGCCAAAAGCTAGCGTTAAGGCCCAGCGATCATCTATTGGAAATTGGTACTGGTTGGGGTGGTCTTGCCATCTATGCCGCGCAACACTACGGCTGCCGCGTCACCACCACGACTATCTCACAAGAACAATATACCTTAGCCTGCCAACGCATTGAACAGGCCAACTTAAGCGACAAGATCACCGTATTATTAGAAGATTATCGTGACTTAACTGGCCAGTATGACAAGCTAGTTTCCATTGAAATGATTGAGGCTGTTGGCCATCACTACTATGACACTTATTTCCAACAGTGTGGCCGATTACTCAAGCCTAATGGGCTAATGTTATTACAAGCGATCACCATCGCTGATCAACGCTATGCAAGTGCGCAAAACTCAGTCGACTTTATTAAACGTTATATCTTCCCTGGTAGCTGTATTCCCTCCATCACCGCCATGCAAACCGCCATCACCCAAAGCAGTGAGCTGCGCTTAATGGGGCTCACAGACATCGGCTTACACTACGCCACTACCCTGAAAAAATGGCGTGAGAACATCTTAGCCAACCTAGCGCAAATAAAACAACTGGGTTACAGCGATGAGTTTATTCGCATGTGGCTATTCTACTTATGTTACTGTGAGGGTGGGTTTGCTGAACGAGCCATTAGTAATGTACATATGGTACTGACTAAACCATGATTTATAGATAAATAGAGGCGACAATTACTCACTATAGAAAAGCTGCTTTCGTTTTAATAAGGCGGGTAATAAAATAAATGGCACAACAGCACTCACTAAACCTGGCAATAAGTGTAGCTGTAAAATATGGATGGGATCATAAAAACACGCGAACTGCATAAACAAACCTGGAATCATGCCGGCAGCAACACCAATAAAGAAACCGGCCTGTAACGGTTTTAGTGGCATTAGCTTGGCAACCACAACACAAGCAACAAAAGAAGGCGGTACGGTATATAAGAACGTTTCAAGATAACAGTGTGCCCGTTCACCTAGCCTACTTGGTTCTAAAGCAGGATACGCTATACCGACCACATAAAATAATACCCAAACGATTGTTATTCCAAGGGTCCAATGCAACCAACGCCGTGTCAACGCACCGGGTACGGCCGTACGCCAAGCTGTTAATGCCATCATCAAGCTGGCCACAAAACCTAATAAGCTTTCAATTAAGAACTGTGGTGATTCCAACAATTGTAACCACACACCAGGGCGCAGCGGCTCGATTTGCAAGGTAATAAATGCCACATAGATCCAACTTACTGCCCACCAAAGGATGGCCCGCTTGTTATTTGACATACCCGGTGGCTTGGCTTTTAAATTATGGCTCAGTTGTGTGATCAATTGTTCACGGCTTGTCATCATATATACTCCGCCTCAAGTAATCGGCGCGCACTGTGTAAGGCACGGTGTACTCTCACTTTCATAGCACTTTCCGAAATATTCAATTTACTTGCGGCTTCCCCAACGCTAAACCCTTGTAATTTGGTGAGCGTTAATGCCTCTCGATGTTGTGCAGATAATGCCCCTAAGATATGCCCTGCTGAGATAGCTTCACTAGCATGCTCTTGCAGATAAACGATATCATGCTGCTGTTTTTGTTGCTCTAGCATTTTATCATAGGCTTTTTTACGACGAAAAAAATCAATGGTTTTATGTCTAACGATAGCAAATAACCAAGGCCGAAATAAACGCGCCGGTTCATAAGTATGGCGTGCTTCATGAATCGCTAATAAAGACTCTTGCACACAATCCTCCAAGGCCGGAAAATGGCCAAAACGCGCATGCAAATAAGCCGCAATCGCCTGCCCTAGCTCTTGCAGTAATTGGTAATAATCATACTCATTACCTGATTGCGCACTGGCCATTAAAACGGACCAGCGCAACTCATCGTCCTTACCGGTATCCATTCATTATAATAGTGGGGCCATCAATATGGCCCCACCGACACACCTATTTTAATTATTTCTTATTAATAAACACGTCGAATGGTGACTTTAGCAACCGGATTACGCCAATCATAAACTGCTGGTCCCAAAATTTCATTACCTGCGGCATCAACACTGCCTAACTCATGGAACCCATTACTCACGTAAACCTAACCTTCATCGGTATCGGCTGGAGCAGAATCGCCTGCACCACCACAACGTGGCCCTGGTATATTGAGGCAGTTTTGGTCATTAAGTTCCGAACCAGCATCATAAGCCAGTGCCATCACGGTCTTTTTGCCGTAAAAAGGCAAACGCACTTTGTTAAGCGATACAAAAGTATCGTTGGTAGGGATCAACATGGCGGCTAAGCTAATAAAAAATTGCTTACGTGGATTGGTGGTAATAGTGGTGGTAACCGATTTACCGGGTAGTAATAGCCCGTCAACGGTTTTCACTTCTCCTACTTTATTGCCTGCATTGAGTAGAACATCAGTTAATGGTTGGGTATTACCAGATTCTGCTAATGTGGCGAGCTCATCACTAGCTGGCTCACCTAAATCAAATAACTGGACTTTACGGCTATGTGCCACAACTAATTGCGGGGTAAAGGTTTGACCACGAGTAATATTGGTGATGGTCACTTCGTATGTTGCAGTCGATGGATAATAATCTGCTACCGCTAGGCTGCTTGCGGCTAGAAAAAACACAGATATAACAGAACGTAAAAGCATGGGACTTCCTCCTAAGGTAATAATTACTACCTAGTTCGCAGCGAGGAAGGAAAAAGTTACATGGCAAATTTATTTTTTATTGCCCTTTGGCATAAAAAAACCCGAACATACGATATGTATGTTCGGGTCATGATCTGGCGTCCCCAAGAGAATTGCGTTAGTCCGTCAACACTACGCCATATCATTCGTCGCTATTAATATTGCATTAAGCGGCTGGGGTTTCGATAAGCTCAATTTGATAACCATCGGGATCTTCAATAAACGCAATCACCTCGCGGTGTCCTGTTTCATCGACAGGATATGTCATTGGCCCTGGCTCACGTACAATCTTGACATTCGCCTGTCGAAACTGTTTACAAATAGCGTGCATGTCGTTGACCGCCAAAGCAATGTGGCCATAGGCTGTACCAAGCTCATAATCATTCTGATCCCAATTGTAGGTCAGCTCGACCATTGCTTGATTTTCGCCGTACCCCATGAATACCAAGGTAAAACGTCCAGCGGTAAAGTTTTCACGTCGCAGCTCTTGCATGCCGAGTACATCTCGATAGAAAGTGACTGAGCGCTCAAGGTCCGCTACACGCAGCATCGTATATAATATACGTAACGGTATATTTGATATGTGATTTTGGTTACACATGTTGCTTGTCCTAGCTTAGAGTTAAAATATCTTGCTGTCAGTGACTATGTCACAGACATCCGGTTATCGATGATAATCAGCGACAAATTTCACCGCGATAGCGGATTAATCCCTGTTGGTTTTTAAGGTCTACCAGGCCATAGCTTTTAAATTGGCCTTGATAACCTTGCAATGCACCTGAGGCACTGCCCTCTTGTATATGGTAGGTAATCTCAACCATGTAACGGTCTTTCTTACCTTGTACCGGAAAAAGCACGGCTAAATCCTTGGTATACATAAAACCGCCTTTTTCTGTCATAAAATAATGCTCCATATCCATTTCTAAGCCTGTGGCAGTTTTGCGCTGTGCGGTGATTTTACCTGCCGCTGTGGCAGCACTACCGCTCAACGGCGCCACAATGGTCGTAGTGCCATCAGGTTGCGGCACAAAGTTAGGCATTCCCAAACCACCAATAGGCATACACTGTTGTTTCGCAGCTTGCGCCATCGTTATGCCGGTAACAGAAGCAATGGTGCTGATAGCAAGAATAGAGATTGTTTTTTTAAACATGTTGAGTTCCTTCATTCATCGTTTAATTAAGATAATGAGTTGGCTTTACGCCGCTTGGATATTCATAGCAGCTTGGTCTTGCTGGTTGAGTGTGCCTTCACAGGGGCTAACTTGTATCAATGGCATGGTGTTGTTCCTTTTATGAATTAGTGAAATACCCTTGCAATCCACCTCAATGGGATTGCAGTTTTGTGCTAAATACGTTAAAAATATAACGATCACTATAAAACATATAAACATAACGATCGTTATATTGCAAGAAAAATATAGTGATCGTTATAAAACTGGAGAAACCCATGGCCAAACCACTGACCAAAAAGCAACAAACCCGGCAACGCATGCTTGATGCCGCTAGCCAGAGCTTCCGGCGCCACGGCTATGCAGGTGTTGGCGTGGATGGGATTGCCAAAGCCGCCGATGTGACCTCCGGTGCGTTTTATGCCCACTTTGGCTCAAAAGATGGGGCATTCAGTGCCGCTTTAGATGCAGGATTGGATGAAGTGATTGCTGCCATTCCGAAGCTACAACAAGAACATGGCGCTGATTGGGTCAAAGCCTTTGCGGAATATTATCTCGGCCGTGCGCACCGGGATGATTTAGCCTGCGGATGTGCCATGACCACCCTCTCCCCGGAAGTAGTCCGAGCAGAGTCCACATTACACAATGCTTATGAGGCGAAAATGAAAATAATCGCCACCTTGGTTGCCGAAGGCTTGGAAGGTGATGCTATGGATACCCGCTTGGCAAAAGCCTGGGCCATGCTCGGAATATTGATTGGCGGCTTAACCATGGCCCGTGCCGTCAAAACGCGAAAGGCCAGTGATGAGATTGCCGCATCGATTATTCAAGCAGCATTAAACATCACTGGCAATACGGCATAACACTATATATTCGGTAACTCACCATCCAAGGCTTCTAAAAAAGCCACGATGTCATCGATTTCTGCATCACTGAGTGCTTGGTTTGCTGACACACTAAATTGCTGATTGTTGTCGAGCCAATGGATCGTTTTATCCGCTTGTGCTTTATTTGTTAATTGTTTGTTTAGTTGTACTCGTGCCATGATTTGTACAGCTTCTTTTAATGATGTCACTGAACCATTATGAAAATACGGTGCGGTACGGCTCACGTTACGCAAGGAAGGAATACGCCAGACACCGCGCTTTGCATCAGTGATATGACTAGCCACACCTAAGTCTTCATTTAATGCATATTGTGTTTCAAATTCTGTATTGGGTACTGCAGGGAATAAACGATGCGGGGCTTCGTTTTCAAATAAGCTGGCTTGACTAAAGTTAGGCCCACCGTGACATTGCACACAACCGGTGGAGTCAAACAATACCATACCGCGAATTTGTT
>CAZPAE010000014.1:5456-13607 GCA_964584455.1 uncultured Thioalkalispiraceae bacterium | reverse complement strand
GAATATGATGAGTCAGAGTTCTATATGGTATTAACATTAGACAAAATATTAATACTATGTAAAGAATTAAAGTTAAATGCACTAGAGCTGTATGGTTTTGAGGCATGCAATGAATCTTTTAATAATAACTGGCTAAAAGACAAAATTAACGCATCCAGTTTATCTGTAACACAACTTTCTGATCGTGTTGGGATATATGAATCCTCGATATTAAAGCTTATTAATGATGCTAGTAGTTTGTCTGAGTGGGTAATGGATCCTATTATTGATTTATCTAAGTCGTTAAATGTGAGTGTATCTTGTATTATTGAATGGCATAGGAGATCGTTGGTAAGTTAAGAAAAATATAACCATCCATACATGACAAACAAATATGAGACACTCATAAATCAAGAAGTATTATCGAATGCCGCGCAAAAGAACTAAATTTCAAAAAGCTACAGGCAAACTGATTTCTGCCATACAAAAAGAATGGGGGGATGAGTTAGGCGAATCACCAACAGAACCTGAAATGTCCGAATTGTTAGAGCTCGTATCGCAACGAGTCAAAGAGGCTATTGAAGATACCCAGCAAACACGCGCCCGACTAAACGAAACCTTAAGCAACCTGGACGTTAAGTAACATGGCTGGCTGGAAAGTTTATTAATCGACATGCTGAGGCTGACTGATGAGATGAAGCGGTTAAACAAGGATGTTGAACAGTCTTAAAGGGCTGTACATGTTAATGTTTAGTAGAAATATAAGACACCCATCAATTGACAGAGATATTGAATTGGATTAATGTGGTTTTATCGTTAACAGGACGTTAACGTTTTTTATATTCCAGGACTCAAGGAGGAGACCACCATGCCACGTGCACGTAACACCCTTATTTCATTAGACGACACCCCTTATTACCACTGCATGGGCCGCTGTGTGCGGCGGGCTTTCTTGTGGGGTCAGGATACGTTTTCAGGCAAAGACTACTCGCATCGTAAACAATGGGTCATCGACCGTTTAAAGATACTCAGCGAGGCATTTACCATCGAGGTGTGTGCTTATGCCGTCATGAGTAATCATTATCATGTAGTGTTGTATGTGGATAAACAAAAAGCCGATACATTATCCAATAATGAGGTGATAGCCCGTTGGTCACGATTATTTAGCATTCCCGTTATCGTACAGCGCTATGTCAATAAAGACGCGATTAGCCACGCGGAGCAAGCTAAAGCGCTAGAAATCATTCAAACCTGGCGGGCGCGTTTATATAACATCAGTTGGTTCATGCGGTGTTTGAATGAATATTTAGCCCGGGAAGCCAATAAAGAAGATAACTGTACAGGTCGGTTTTGGGAAGGTCGTTACCAATCTCAAGCCTTATTAGATGAAGCGGGTTTATTAACCTGTATGGCCTATGTTGACTTAAACCCCGTTCGGGCCAAGATGGCTCCCACACCCGAGGCCAGTGACTTTACCTCCATACAACAACATATTCACACCGTACAACAACAAACCGAGCCTACCTCGAATAGAGTACCACTAAAATCTTTTCGCCTACCCTCAGAACCCGATGAATATCGCACACTGCCCTTCTCTTTCACGGATTACCTCAACCTGGTTGATTGGACGGGCAGCGTCATCCGAGAAAATAAACGCGGCGCCATTGACACTACCCTACCGCCGATACTGGTGCGCTTAAACATCAATGCGGATATTTGGCAACAACTGATGCAACCCCACGGCAATGTGTTCAAATGCGCCATAGGCAGGGTGGATACCCTTCGCCTTTACGCACAACACCAGCAGCAATCGTGGTGTCAGGGCGTTCAAGCAAGTCGGCAGCTTTTCTTAAACTAGCAACGATTATTGTTTCATGCAGAAACTAACCGCTCTCTTCCGTTTTTAATTGATATAATTGATGGGTGTCTATAATATTTTCACAATGTCATCTGTCATAAAGCATCTTCTCTTATTGTCTATATCGATACTGTCGATAGAAGCTATGGCATGTAATAAAAAGCCAATCAACCCTGCTGAGGCATTCAAGCACGCAGATGTCATTTTCACAGGACAAATTAAAAATTTACGCTACCTTGATAACCCCGAGCAAACAAAGTTAGAACCCAGAATTATCGTTACTTTTGAGGTTTCTCAATCCTGGAAAGGCGCACCAGAGAAAACCATTGTATTACATACCACTCATAACAAATTCACCTGTAATGGTTATCGCTTCCAGAGCAATCAAGGCTATCTAGTCTATGCCGCTTACAATCGACCAGCTAATACATTTGTTGGTAATTTATTTTCACCGGACAACCCTACTCTCGGCGTCAAAATATATGGCGGAACAAAACCCACCTCAGAAGCAAACAACGATCTAAAATACCTAAACACGGTAAAACCGAACGAAAAGTAATTTATCTCCCCCACTTTCTTAGTTTTTTTCTTGATATAATGCATGGATGTCCATGATATCTCGCATTTTGGTCCTCTTTTTCTTCGCCGCCACGGTAAATGCTGCGGAGACCGGGTCGAGTCATAATCTGTTTTACTTAAAGAAGCTAGATGACAAAGCATTTTTTGTTGGCCGTGCTAATTTGGTAACCCGCGATGGTTTCTCAGATACTTTTTTCGGTTACGTGGATGGCAACTATCGACATACACTGACAAAAAACTGGGCAATTGAGGCAGGCTATCGTCATGCGTTTCTTGAAATAGGTAATCAATGGCGTGAAGAATACCGGCCAATGCTGTCTTTATACTGGCGTGGCAAGTTAGCTGGCGGCAAATTCTCAAACCGTCACCGCCTAGAATGGCGTTATTTTGAAGGAAATGCCCAAGACCGAGTACGTTACCGCAACGAATCAGTATGGACAGCACCCCATAAAATCACCAGTTACCAACTCACCCCGTTTGTAGAAGAAGAATTTTTTTACGATATCACTAATAGCGAACTAAACATCAACTGGCTCACCGTTGGTATCTCAAAGTTTTGGTCTAAAAATGTGAAGTGGAAACTAGGTTATCGATGGCAAGCCCAAAAATTCAATGACGAATGGAAAAGTCGTCATGTATTGGTAACCGGTATTAGTATTTTCGCATTTGATTAGAAAAGTTAGACACCAGAAGAAAAGTTAGACACCAGAAGAAAAGTTAGACACCAGAAGAAAAGTTAGACACCCATACATTATTTTCTTTTAATTTAATGGGTGTCTCATTTATTTATCAAACTCACACCGTTATCGGTTACGCCGTTTTGTAAAATGTCGATAAAGGCTTTTTCGTAATGGCGTAGATAACGGTCGCGGTTGTAGGCAATGCGGGTCACTTCCCAGGGGAATAAGCGGCTTAGGTCGATGGCTTGTAAGTCGTCATCGGTGTTGGGTGAATAGGCGAAGCTAACAATGATCCCGACCCCAAACCCTTCGCGTACATAAGTTTTGATCACATCGGTATCAGCGGCGCTTAATACCACATTGGGTTTTAAGCCTTGGCGTGCAAAGCTTTTACGAAAGTGTCCGGCACCGGTAAACCCGGAAACATAAGTAATGAGTGGATGCTGGCATAAGGACTCTAGCGATAACGGTTTGTGTTTAAAGATGGCATGGCCACGCGGTGCAATGAGGCTGCGGTTCCAACGATAACAGTTTAAGGCTTCAAGTCCCGCATGTTGCCCGATGGCTTCGGTGCAAATGGATAAGTCCACCGTATCACTCATTACCATGTCGACTAATTGTTGTGGATTGCCTTGGTGGATTTGTAAATTCACATTGGGGTATTTATCACGAAAGGCTTTGAGTACGGGTGGTAACACATAACAGGCTTGGGTATGAGTCATGCCTAAACGTAACACGCCGCTGCTTTCAGCCACATAATCGCGGCCGATGGCAGCAATATTGTCCGCCCCCACCAAAGTTTTGCGCGCATAGTGCAGCACTTGTTCGCCCGCTTGGGTCAACCCGGTTAGGCGTTTACCCTGTCGGATAAACAGCACCACACTCAGCTCTTCTTCCAAGCGGGTCAGGTGTTGCGATACCGCCGATTGCACCAAATGCAGCTGTTGTGCCGCCTTGGTCACATTGAATTCGCTCTCACTGAGCGCCACCAGGGATCGTAATTGCCTCAATTCCATATCATGTTTTGTGATGATTAATCAATTTTAATCATTTTACATGATTATCATGAAGTCTCAATATGCGGGTCATCTTATTGTTTATTCAGGTAATAAATCACGATGACCTCATCACTCGCCACAGTGCCCAGCAGCAGCAGCTTCCTCTCCGAGCCGCAGCTACAACAATTATCCGCGGCTATTCAGGGGCTCAACACACAGCAACTGACTTGGGCCAGCGGCTATCTGGCCGGGTTAAGCCAAGCAGCTCCGGCCACGCAAACCAGCACCGCACCCACACTAACGATTCTGTATGCCAGCCACACCGGTAACGGCAAAGCCTTGGCCAATAACTTGGCGCAACAGGCTCAGGCCAATGGTTTATTGCCACGGGTATTGTCTTGCGCTGATTACAAGCCACGGGAATTAGCTAAAGAGTCATTACTGCTGCTGATCATCAGTACCCACGGTGAAGGCGAGCCCCCGGAAACCGCGTTAGAGTTACATCGTTACTTATTCGGTAAACGCGCACCCAAGTTAGACCAACTGCAATTCGCCGTCTTTGCCTTGGGTGATTCCAGCTATGAGAAATTTTGCCAAGCCGGTCGTGACGTTGATGCGCGCTTACAACAATTAGGCGCCAGCCCATTACTTGCACGAGTTGATGCCGATGTAGAGTTCAAATCACAAGCGCAAACCTGGACCAGCGAGGTGATTGAAAAAGCTGCTGCACTGAGCCCAACTCAAAACGCTAGCGCAGCAACTAACGTAGTGGCATTGAATAGCTTACCTGCGACACCTCAATACAACAAAGACAACCCTTACCCGGCAACCTTGTTAGAAGCGCGTCGCATTACCAGTGACGATGCAGTGCGCGATGTACATCATCTCGAATTACAGATTGATCCCACTGCCCTGCCATACCAAGCTGGTGATGCATTAGGCGTATGGGTACACAATGATCCCGCCTTGGTTGAGCGGATCTTACAAGCCGCGGAATTAGAAGCTGATAGCACGGTAAGCCTGAACGATGAAACACTTACACTGCAACAAGCACTAATTCAAAAACGTGAACTCACTCAACTGCACCCGTCGATGTTAAGTAGTTGGACCCAGTTAAGTAAATCGGTCGCTATGCAAACTCTAGTGGCCGATAGTGTGGCGTTGAATCATTTTATTCAACAACATCAAGTGATTGACTTATTATTGGATTACCCCTTACCGCTACAAGCACAACAGCTAGTTGATTTATTACAACCATTACAACCACGCTTGTATTCCATTGCTTCCAGTCAACAGCAAGCAGAAGATGAAGTCCACCTCACTGTTAGCCTGCTGCAATACCAACGCTATGGCCATACCTATCAAGGTGCCGCCTCCAGTTTCTTAACCCAACGTTTAACCGAAGATGACCAAGTTGATGTATATGTGGTGGAAAACGAATTATTCCGCTTACCCGAAGATAACAACACCCCCATCATTATGATCGGCGGCGGTACTGGCATTGCCCCGTTTCGCGCCTTTTTACAACAACGAGACACCCAAGGTGCTAAAGGTAAAAACTGGCTTATCTTCGGTAATCGTCATTTTCATCGTGACTTCTTATACCAACTGGATTGGCAAGATTACCGCAAACGCGGTTTGCTGGATCGTATTAGCTTGGCATTTTCTCGCGATGAGTTTAATGGGGCTTACATTCAGCAACGCATGATCGAAGCAGGCGCTGAGCTCTATACCTGGCTGGAGCAAGGCGCACACTTGTATGTTTGCGGTAGTCAACAAATTGATCACGCCGTGCACAATGCCTTGGTAGTAATCATCGAGCAATACCAACCCGCCAACTCTCCCGCTGCGCAAGAGTATATTGATAACTTGCGCAATCACCGACGTTACTTAAGAGATGTGTACTAATGGATAGCAAAGTTAATACCAACGAAATCATTAAAGCTGGCAGTAACTACCTGCGCGGCACCCTTGAGCAAAGCTTACAAAACCCCATCACCGGCGCACTCAGTGAAGATGATACCCAGATCAGCAAGTTTCATGGTTTTTATCAACAAGATGATCGCGATAGCCGACAACAGCGCCAACAACAAAAGCTCGAGCCCTATTACAGCTTTATGTTGCGGGCCCGTTTACCAGGCGGAGTGTGCACCACTCAACAATGGCTAGCCATTGACAGCATTAGTGAACAACTAGGCAATGGCTCCATTCGCTTAACCACTCGGCAAACGTTTCAGTATCACGGTATTTTGCGTCACAACATGAAACCGCTGATCCAAGAGATTAACAAGGTTATGATCGACTCTATTGGTGGCTGCGGTGATATTAATCGTAATGTCATGTGCAACCCGAACCCATTGCAATCAGAACTACATGCCGAAGTATATACCTGGGCCAAGCGGATCAGCGAACACCTGTTACCACAAACCCGTGCTTATCATGAAATATGGCTTGATGGAGAAAAACAATCCCAGCCCGATGTGGAACCCATTTATGGCGAAACCTATTTACCCCGTAAATTTAAAACCGCCTTGGCCATTCCACCGTTTAACGATGTAGACATCTACACCAATGACATGGGCTTCATTGCCATTGAGAAGAAAGGCAAGCTAATTGGCTTTAATGTGGTGGCCGGTGGTGGCCTGGGTACCACACACGGTGATAAAACCACTTACCCCCGTTTAGCTGATGAATTAGGTTTTATTCAGTTAGATAAAGTACTGGATGTAGCCCAAGCCATTGTGGAAGTACAACGGGATGAAGGTAACCGCGTTAGTCGTCGTCATGCCCGGCTTAAATACACCGTTGAAAAACTGGGCGTGCAACAGTTTAAACAAAAAGTGGAACAACGCGCCGGTGTTACTTTTGCCACCGCCGTCCCCGTTGCCTTTGAGTTACAAGGGGATCGCTATGGTTGGGAGAAAGGCACCGATCAACATTGGAACCTGACACTGTATATTGAAAACGGTCGTGTGATTGACCTACCCAATGCCCCAATCATGACCGGGCTGCGCAAAATTGCCGAGATCCATCAAGGAGATTTTCGCATTACCCCTAACCAAAACCTGATCATTGCCGGTGTGGATGACGCCACCAAAGCGAAAATCGATACACTGGCCCGTGAACATGGTCTTATTCATCAAGTAAGCCAGACCCGTTTAAATAGTTTGTCTTGCGTGGCCTTACCCACTTGCCCGCAAGCCATGGCCGAAGCCGAACGCTACTTCCCCAACTTTATGCAAAAAGTCGAAGCCTTGTTAGCGCAACATCAATTACAAGAGCAAGACATTGTGATTCGCATGACCGGTTGCCCTAACGGCTGTGCCCGCCCGTTTGTGGCAGAAATAGGCTTGGTGGGTAAAGCCCCTGGGCGCTACAACTTATTACTGGGTGGCGATGGACGCGGTTTGCGACTTAATAAACTGTATCGTGAAAACCTCACCGAAACCGACATCCTCAATACACTTGATGCGCTTTTCCAACAGTTTGCGGCACAAGGCCTCACTAACGAACGCTTCGGTGACTTTGTAATCCGTCAGCAAGTGGTAAAAGCCGTCGTTAACCCCGTGGTGGACTTTCATGACTAAACAAGAGCTTGTTAATCAATTACTATCCGGTGATAGCCAACGCTTAGCAGAAGTGAACCGCGTGTTAGCTTCACTCACTGCCCGACAACGTATCGCTTGGACGCTTAGCGCCCTACCCGGCACCCAAGTTTTATCCTCCAGCTTTGGTATTCAAAGTGCCGTCATGCTGCATTTAATGCAAACATCACTGCCTCGTATCCCCGTGGTTGTGATAGACACCGGTTACTTATTTACCGAGACCTATCAGTTCATTGATAGCTTAAGCAAACGCTTACAACTTAACTTACATATTTATCGCGCCACACACTCACCAGCCTGGCAAGAAGCACGCCATGGCCAACTATGGCAACAAGGCTTAGAGGGACTCAATCAATACAATCAAATCAATAAAGTCGAACCCATGCAACGGGCATTTAAAGAGCTTGGTGTTAGTAGCTGGTATGCCGGTTTACGCCATGAACAATCGGAAT
>CAZPAE010000014.1:0-5415 GCA_964584455.1 uncultured Thioalkalispiraceae bacterium | reverse complement strand
CAAGATGGCCGCTTTAAAGTCCATCCTATTATTGATTGGAGTAATCGTGATGTGCATCAGTACTTAGTACAACATGATTTACCTTATCACCCACTCTGGGAACAAGGCTACACCAGTGTGGGTGACTACCATAGTAGCCAACCCCTCATGGAGGGAATGCGTGATGAAGATACCCGCTTTTTCGGTTTAAAGCGTGAGTGTGGTCTACACGAATAAACATCAGCGTTTTATAAATTTCACATTGAATTAATAAAAGGAAGCAGAATGAAAAACAATGTTGTCTGGCACAGTCACCCCGTGAATAAACACACCCGTGCAGAACAAAAAACCCAACAACCCCGTGTTATTTGGTTTACCGGGCTCAGTGCCTCGGGCAAGTCCACCATTGCCGGGGCACTGGAACAAATCCTCACCCAGCAGGATTATCATACTTATTTATTAGATGGTGACAATGTACGCCATGGTTTGTGCAAAGACTTAGGCTTTAGTGATGAACATCGCAAAGAAAACATTCGTCGCGTGGGAGAAGTGGCCAAGCTATGCGCCGATGCTGGACTCATTACCCTTGCCGCGTTTATCTCCCCGTTTCGTGAAGATCGCCGCATTGTACGTAACTTACTGCAACCGGGTGAGTTTATCGAAGTGTTCATAGACGCCGACATCAACGTTTGCCGAGAGCGGGATCCCAAAGGCTTATATGAAAAAGCCGACCGTGGAGAGATCAAAAAATTTACCGGTATTGATAGCCCCTATGAAACACCAGAACAACCAGAAGTTCACATTCATGCAGACCAAGTATCAGTCGCCGAAGCTGTTAACCAACTACTCGCTTACCTAGATAGTAACGGCATCTTAAAAGCCGGTTATGAACCATTGGACCTTGGCGCTTAATTGAGAAACACACATGGACACAAGCACGACCATCAACACGCAACAGCAAGAACGCCCCATTCGCAGCTTAGCCAAAGCGATCTCCTGGCGCATTACCGGTACCCTGGATACGATTTTATTATCTTGGCTGTTTACCCAGCGCTTAGATATCGCTGTAGCCATAGGCACCACCGAAATCATCACCAAGATTGTGTTGTACTACCTACATGAACGCATATGGAATCGCATCCCGTTGGGTAAACCCAAACCGGGCTAGCCTAATGCCAAAGAACTGCCAAAGAACTAGACACCCATATATTATTCTCACTAATTTAATGGGTGTCTCATCTGGCTGCCTGGCAGACCTAAATCGGCTAATTTAAGGCTAATTATTGGCTTGATTTAAGGCTAATTATCGGCTAATTTAAGGCTATGTCCTGGCAGCCAAATTACACCATCACCGATAAACTCTTGTTCACCATACGTGAAATTGGCGAGGCGATTGGTGAAATTAAAAGCACCCACTTTAACGAAAAAACACTCGCAAAATTAGAACTGGATGCCCGTACCCTTTCCAGCTATGCCTCAACTAGCATTGAAGGCAATCCGCTTCCGTTAACCGATGTAAAACGTCTGCTTAAAAGTCACAAACAATACATCCGCGATACAGAACGCGAGGTGTTAAATTACAACACCGCATTAAACACGCTATATAACGATATTAAAGCGAATCGTTTTACTCTCAGTTTAACCACCATCAGTAAACTACAAGCACAAGTAGTAGATGGACTCATGGATAACCCAGCACATTGCGGCAAACTGCGCCAAGAACCCGTGGTTATTCGCGATCCGCAAAAACCGGATGCGATCGTTTTCTTACCTCCCGATGCAAAAGATGTCAAACCACTACTAAATGAACTGATCACATTCATAAAACATCACACAGGTAAAGTTGAACCGATTATATTGGCTGGTTTATTCCATCGACAATGTGTCATCATCCACCCGTTCATGGATGGCAATGGCCGCACGACACGATTACTTACTACCGCCATACTCGGTAAAACAGGGTTAGACTTTTTCGATATTTTTAGTTTCGAAAACTATTATAACCAACATATAACTCGCTACTTTAAAGCCGTGGGGTTAACTGGTGATTATTATGATTTAAAAGACAAGATTGATTTTACCCACTGGCTTGAATATTTTGCGGAAGGCATATTGGATGAGCTGAGTCGAGTACGCAAAGCGCTACCTCAGCACACTGCACCGACACCACGTTTAGAGCCCCACCACCAACAAATCCTTGATTACATCGAAACCCATGGCAGTATTACCCAACGCGAATACGGCCAAATTACGTCACGTAGCCTTGCCTCACGCAAACTCGACTTCGAAAAACTATTACAACTCGGCCTCATCCAAACCCAAGGCAGCGGACGCGGTACATACTATATAATAGTATCTAAATAAACTGCCTTAATTACTTTCTCCCCCTTACATCATTATAACAAATGCCCGAATAACCCTACTCATAACCCTTGCACCACCCAACCCAGTTTGATAAAGTCGGAAAAACGCACGGACAGCGCCCCCTCCTTTTCGTGTAAAACTATAAAGAACAAATCAAAATACTTTGCATTGGCTAGATCAATATATTGAGAAGATAGATGACTTTCCCAGACCAAACTGGGAAAAGATTTACGAATATATCCACGAACACCTAATAGAAACCGACCAACACCAATTATGGTGCAACATTTCCAACCAATGGATGAACCAAGTGCGTACAACACTGGGTTCCAATTATTATCAACAAGAATCAGATAATTTTCTGATCATCTCATCCGAAGAAGAAAAACAATCTAAGCTACTTCTTTCCTTCATGGAAAGAGCAAGAAAGAAAATTCTTCACCAATTAAACGATATTGCCAACGACGAAGGCTATGGCAAACATATTATTATCAACTTCCATGACCTTGATGAATATTATCGTTATGTGTCTTTCTTCTACCCTGAAAGCGGTGAATTTGGTTTGAGCTCAGGTATGTATTTAAATAGAGGCTATGGTCACTTTGTATTAGCCGAAAAGGATCTCGGTTATGCTGAAACGATTACCTCCCATGAATTAACACATGCATTGTTAAGCCATTTACCTATTCCTCTTTGGTTAAACGAGGGGCTCGCTGTTAGCATGGAAAATATTCTTACCAGCTCTACACCTCTAAGAATGGACGATGAAATGTATAATAAACATATCCAATTCTGGAATGAACAAACTATCCAAGAATTTTGGTCAGGCAAAGCATTTGGCCGCCCCGATCAGGGAATGGAATTAAGCTATCACCTTGCACAATTTGCCGTGCATTACCTATCACAAGATTATGAGATATTTAAACAATTCACTAATAAAGCCCATTATGAAGATGCAGGCGAAGCCGCTGCACAAAAAAACTATGGCGGCAGCTTAGCATCACTTATCACACAGTACTTTGGTGAAGGCGACTGGACACCTGATCCAAACAGGTGGGAAAAGAATACATCCAACCCCTCCCGCAGATGCGATAAATCGCATCCGCGGTTTTATGGTTGATGTAGGTACAATAACTTAATTACTTATTCACCGGTGACTTAGGATCTAATAGGTAAGCCATCACATCTAAGATCTGTTGTTCGGTGATGACGCCGTTCGCGCCTATGCGTGGCATTTTGCTGCACGGGAAGGTGCTGTGTGGGTTGTAGATCACATTGTAGGTGTATTTCAGCATGGCTTCGCTTTGTCCACGAATTTTGCCGTATCCTTTTAAGCTAGGGCCAACGTTGCCGGCGGGGATTCTTGATTTGGGATCCATCTCATGGCAGTTAATGCACATGCCACCGGGTTGGCGTTTACCGTGTTTATCGGTTTTGTGGCCAACGCGAAAACCAAAGGCATTATGTGCTACGGCCTCGCCTTTTTTCCAATCACCCAGCTTAATACCGCCTTTGGGATAGACAATATTTTTCTTGGCTAGCTTGGTGACTTTACCCGCTGTGGCACCATCTATCTGACGACCTTTTAATCCTGAACAGGTTTTCATGATCTCATCCTGTTTCAGCCGGTCGCGTATGGTGCCCCCTTCTTGGATCTTGGCATCTAGTTTAAAGCCTTTCTTCTCGAAGATGAGGTAATCGGCTAGTTCTTCTGGGCTCATACTGGTGTAATCCATTTTGCCTGCTTTATTGCTACCGGCAATGGCTACCCCGCCCATACTAATAACAAAGCCTGTTGTAATAAGGGCAAGCAACCCTTTTTTAATTGATAGGTTGTTCATGATCACAACTCCCTTAATTATCGTTTTAAGTCCGGTAGAATGGCGGGTTGGCCACGTGCCGCATCGGTCCAGAAGCTGATTAAGGCAATCAGTGCTTCGGAGTCCTTGGCAACCCGGCCTTGACGCATTTGCCAGTAACAGCCGCGCACACGGTGCAAGGTGCTGCGCACTTGGTGGTGACCAACACGTACTGCGGGCCATGAAATGGCTTTGGTCCATTCTTCCGGTACGTTGACATTAGGGAGGACAGAAGCGCGAATACGCTTACCGGTATCACCATGGCAAGTATTACAACTGAAATCTAACTTACCTGCACGGCGATAGAACATTACCTCGCCTGCATCACGCATGGCTTTTTCTAATGGATGATCTAAACGGGGATTCCATTTATAACCATTAGATTGCGAGGCAACATAACTTTGTAGTTTCATCATGTCCGAGCCTGAACCATGACGCTTCTTCAATGCTTTGCTATCTTTGGTGAAACCTTGCAGTGTCTTCATGCAATGCACTAAGCGGGTTTCCAAATCCATCACTTTGCCAGTATCCGCAAAGTAACGTGGCATCTCTACATAGGCTCCTTTGAGCACGCCCGGGCCTTTACCGAAATCACACTTTTCTAATGATGCTTTCTTTGGCCCGCGCTTTTGATGGAAAAGCTCTTCACCGTCTTCCACCACAAAGTAAGCTGGGTTTTCCGGCATCATAATCAAATTTTGGGGACTTTGGGTCAGGTAGTCTGAATCCACCTGCTTAATAATGTTTTCTAGAATCTCTTTGGGTGGATCATTGGTACATAAAGAGCACTCTGCTAGTGCGGGGCGGCTCATAAACCCGAGGGATAAAACGAGTGGTAATGCGAGCATCCACCACGGGGATACCGTTTGTTTCATGATAACTCCTCCTTATTTACTACAGGATAAACATAGGAGTAATCCCACTCTTACCCTGTATACAAATAGGCAAAACATTGTTTATGCTAACAAAACCTTCAGCGAGTCACTCACTGGCGGCGGTTTTCTTATTTTGCCAAACTCACTTTTTTTTCGATTGGGTCTAGCTTGTTGTATTGGTTGGTAGTATTTCAATAAACATAGACAGGTTTTGTTCAAGAGTCTAGTAGTGCTGCCTTAACTTTGTTGTAAAACACCTGACCTGGCCTAATAAATTAGCACTATGTCCAAATCGTGGTATATGTATATTTTTTATATAGCATTTGTTTTCATGGCTA
>CAZPAE010000013.1:8816-13731 GCA_964584455.1 uncultured Thioalkalispiraceae bacterium | reverse complement strand
GCCAATCACCTCGCCCATAAATGCCTCTGGAACGAACACTTCCACATCCATGATGGCTTTATCGGTTTCGACCGTAGCGACAATCATGCCACGCTCAATGAAATCACCAATTTCTTTTTCCCAAGTGACGACAGTGCCTTCCGTCATCGTATCGGAAAGCTGGGGCATCTTAATGATATAAGGTTCTGCCATGTATACTTCTCTTTAAAATGTCATGTGGCCTTTCTCAACCAAGAGAAAATAAGTGGAACAACATATCCACCTCACCTCTGCACTCTGCGCACAAAGGCATACGCCAATTAAATTTTACCTAATGCCTTTAATGCGCCTTGATAGACATCATTCACGTCAGGAATCGCGGCCTGTTCTAACTGGTGGTTATACGGCACAGGAACATCCGCCGCGTGAATACGTACAGGCTGTGAATCTAAGGCAAAGAAACAGTCTTCAATAATGCCTGTAATAATTTCTGATCCCACACCTACCGGGGCTTCATCTTCTTCTGCCACTAATACGCGATGGGTTTTTTCAACTGAACGGCGAATGGTTTCTCGATCAATGGGTTTGAGTGAGCGTAAATCAACAACTTCTGCACTGACCCCATCGGCTTCTAAACGCTTGGCCGCTTCAAGACATAAGTGAACCGAGAAGTTATAACCGATAAGCGTAATATCTTCCCCTTCACGTACCACTTCGGCACCTTCTAGAGGACGGAAGAATTCTTCTTCGGGAATATCTTCTTTTAAGTTATACATGCGTTCATGTTCAATCATGATCACTGGATCATTACAGCGCACTGCTGACTTCAACATACCATAGGCATCTAATGCACTACGTGGTGTTACCACACGTAAACCAGAAGTACTCATGAACATCCGCGCTAAGCGAGCTGAATGTTGAGCTGCTAATTGATGCGCTGTACCGCCGGGTGTGCGCATCACGATCGGGCACTGCACACGACCACCAGACATATAACGAATTTTTGCTGCGGCGTTAATCAGGGTATCTAATGCCAGTAAGGCAAAGTTAATGGACATGATTTCAATGATAGGACGCATTCCTACCATCGATGCACCAATACCAATACCCGTATAGGAGTTCTCGGAAATGGGGGTATCAATAACGCGTGTCTCGCCGTATTTATCAAATAAACCTAAAGTAGCTTTATAAGTACCACCGGCGACACCAATGTCTTCACCCATGGCGATCACTAAGGGATCGTTTGCCATTTCTTCATCGTGGGCGCGTCGAATCGCTTCCCAATAAGCTGTTTCTGCCATATTCGTCTAGTCCTCGAAATTTATTTTAACGGGCCAATCCAACGTGGATCAGGATTGTCATCAAGTACGTATTTCGCTAAATCAGCTACATTGGGTTCTGGGCTTTGCTCAGCAAACTTGATAATCTCATTTTCGATCTCGTCATGAACTTCCTGTTCTATCTTCTTAATATCCTGTTCAGCAATCAGACCTGCTTTAATTAATTTTTGCGAATAGATTTTTATAGGATCGCGTTTTTCCCACTCGGCTTCTTCTTCTTTGGTCCGATAGCCTTTGGCATCTGACATAGAGTGGCCACGATAACGATAAGTCATGAATTCAATAAAGTATGGCTTGCTGTTACTGCGCACATAGTCGACCGCTTTTTTCGCTTCGGCCATCACCACATCAATGTCCATACCATCATGTTGGCTCGACTCAATGTTATAAGCCCCTACCCGTTTATACTGATCACGTACTGCCGTAGAACGATCAATATGGGTACCAATGGCATACATATTATTTTCACAAACGAACAAGACCGGTAATTCCCAAACACTGGCCATGTTCATGGTTTCATGGAAAGTACCTTGGTTATTAGCACCATCACCTAAAAAGCAAATGGCAATTTGATCAGTCTTTTTATGTTTCGCGCCCAGCGCTAATCCGGCAGCTAAGGGGAATGGCTGGCCGACTAATGCATAACCACCCATAAAGTTCGCGGTAGGATCAAAGATGTGCATCGAACCACCGCGACCACGCGATGAGCCGGTTTCTTTACCGTATAACTCGGCCATCACTTCTTTGGCGGGGGCGCCGGACTTAATCGCGTGAACATGATCGCGATAACCTGTGATAACGTAATCAGCATTATCACCGCCACCGGTATTGGCCATTTCAAGTACCCCGGTTGCCACCGCTTCTTGTCCTGAATACAGATGGAGGAAACCACCTATTTTGCGTTCCACATAAGCTTCAAAGCAGCGATCTTCGAAGCGACGATAAAAAATCATTTCGCGTAATAAACGCTTTTTGTCCGCATCTTTCATGCACATTCCTTAACAGAAGAATATTATTTTAATCACCTATCCCCAGGACCACGCTTTCGTGTGTCTACCTGGCTGAGTTATCAGATAACCTACTTGCCTATCTTTGATAGGACGGATGATATTTCTGACAGCGTGTTACCACTATCGATGGTGTTCGCCCATGACATCGCGGTGACACTCAATCTTTACCTTTGCCTGCCGCCAACACGAACTGGTTAAAACACCACCAAATCATAGGCTTAGAAGGCGCGTATGATCGGCTTTTTCGCTGACAAAATCAAGAAATCCCTTATTTTGTAAGGGTATAATCTCTGTTGTCATCCGAGCATCAATCAAAATCGGCATCCCGCTTGGTCGAAATTTACTCGCACTTAAGCTTCATGCCATTTGGACGACACAATAGCCTAATACTATCTTTTATACTAAAAGTAGATAATGATGAATGCGATTGATTACCATGCCCTCGCCCTGCACACCATCCAAAGTTGGTGTAGCAGTATTTCTTCATCGGTCCAACAAAAAAATCTTGAAGTCCATATGTCACTTGTCTCACAAAAAGTAAGTGTCTATGGCATGCCCAGTAAGGGCGTGATCGACTATACACAATGGCAGACACGCCGCCAGCACGAATTCGAAAATGGTGAACTGCTGTCGCTTAATTATCAGGCCATTCGCATTATCAACAGTACGGCTAAACGTATTGTCTTCAACACCAATGAAGTGATGATGAGTCAATCCGGCACCATGGTAACACTGGACAAAAATATTACGCTTGAATATGAATCCGATGAAGTATGGCGTGTTGTAGAAGAAAACGTCAAACAATGGCAAGTGAAAAAAATTGATCTCAAAAAATATTAGCCATCCAAGCAATAAAGTCTATTATTAATCTGATCTTATCTTCATTAACAAACACGTTATAATGAAGCTCAAATTCATTTTCATTATTAACAACTGAAGTAAACCAATGTCTGATAAAACCTTTCGAGTCGAACGCGATAGCATGGGTGAACTACAAGTACCGGTCGATGCCTTATACGGTGCCCAAACCCAACGTGCCATAGAAAACTTCCCGATTAGCGGATTACCCTTACCTCGTGCGTTCATTCGAGCATTAGGTTTAGTCAAAGGCGCTTGTGCAGCGGCCAATTACAAATTAAACCTGATGGATAAGTCTATCGCAGCAGCAATTCAAGATAGTTCAGAAAAAGTAGTCAATGGTGATTATGACGATCAATTCCCCATTGATGTATTCCAGACGGGTTCAGGCACCAGCTCAAACATGAACGCCAATGAAGTGATCGCCCATTTAGCGAGCGAAAAATTAGGCGATACGGTTCACCCGAATGATCATGTGAACATGAGCCAAAGCTCAAACGATGTGATTCCCACCACCATTCATGTCAGTGCCTGCTTAGAAGTGGAAGAGCAACTGCTACCTGCACTACAACATCTTATTCATACCATTGAGCATCGTGCCAACGAATTACAACATGTGACCAAAACAGGTCGCACACACTTAATGGACGCAATGCCAGTGACGTTTGGCCAAGAGCTGTTAGCCTGGGCAACCCAAATTAAGAATGGCATGTATCGTATTCAAGCCTCAATCACCCGATTGCGTGCCCTTCCCCAAGGTGGTACTGCGGTTGGTACCGGGGTCAATGCGCATACTGAATTTGGCAATGCCGTTGCTAACGCATTAAAAGCGCGAACTGGCTTTGCCTTTACCGCCATGGACAATCCTTTTGTGGGTTTAGCCAGTCAAGATACAGTAGTTGAAATGAGTGGCCAATTAAAAACCTTAGCCACCTCATTAATGAAAATTGCCAATGATTTGCGTTGGATGAATTCAGGCCCCTTAGCAGGCTTAGGTGAAATTGCGTTACCGGCATTACAACCAGGTAGCTCTATTATGCCGGGTAAAGTTAACCCTGTGATTCCTGAAGCCGTTGCCATGGTGTGCGCCCAAGTGATTGGCAATGATGTCACCATTACCACGGCAGGACAAAGTGGTAACTTCCAACTTAACGTCATGCTCCCTTTAGTGGCTTATAACATTTTACAAAGTATTCATTTACTCAGTAATGGCGCTCGTGTGCTGGCAGATAAAGCTATCCAAGGCTTTAGTGTTAACGAAGACAATATCAAGGCCGCTTTAGATAAAAACCCGATTTTAGTCACCGCACTTAATCGTGTGATTGGTTATGAAAAAGGCGCGGCTATCGCTAAAAAAGCCTATGCCGAAAAGCGCCCCATCATAGATGTAGCGTTAGAGGAAACCGACTTAAGTGAAGAGGAATTAAAGCAATACCTTGACCCTGCTAAACTGACGCAGGGCGGTATTGATTAAAACCAGTGGTGAGTTAGTTTTTATTGAAACGGATCGCGTAAAACAATCGTTTCTTTTCGATCAGGCCCAGTTGAAATCACATCAATGGGTACACCAATGACTTCTTCAATTTTCTTGATGTAATCTTTGGCTTGTTGTGGCAATTCATCATAGCTCTTAATACCGACCGTGCTTTGAGACCAACCTGGCATGTCGATATAACGTGGCTTACATTGCTCATAGGCATCAGCACCAATCGGTGGTGCATCCACTTG
>CAZPAE010000013.1:0-8806 GCA_964584455.1 uncultured Thioalkalispiraceae bacterium | reverse complement strand
CATCATAACCTATCGCAATGCGCAATGTTTCTAAACCATCTAACACATCCATTTTGGTTAAACAGATGCCAGATAAAGAATTAATTTGTGCTGACCGACGTAAACAAACTGCATCTAACCAACCACAGCGACGTGGGCGTCCGGTGGTGGCACCAAACTCGTGACCTTCTTTTGCCAAGTGGGCACCAACTGGATCATTGAGTTCTGAGCCATCATATAACTCTGTTGGGAAAGGGCCTGCCCCCACGCGTGTGGTGTAGGCTTTGGTAATCCCTAACACATAATCGATGTCACGCGGACCGACACCGGTACCGGTTGCGGCACCACCGGCGGTGGGATTGGATGACGTCACATAAGGATAAGTACCATGATCGATATCTAATAAGGTGCCTTGCGCGCCTTCGAACATAATGTTTTTGCCTTCGCTACGCATGGTATGCAACATACCGGTGACATCCGCCACCATTGGCCGAATACGTTCTGCCATGGCTAAACCATCGTCCAAGACTTTTTGAAAATCGACGGTATCTGTTTTGAAATAGTGTTTTAAAGCAAAGTTATGGTAATCCAGGATCTCACCTAAGCGGGAAGCAAACCGTTCACGGTGTAACATATCACCGACTTTTAAGCCGCGACGAGAAATTTTATCTTCATAGGCTGGGCCAATACCACGCCCCGTGGTACCAATAGCTTTTTTACCCCGAGCTAATTCCCGTGCCTGATCCAGTGCAATGTGATAAGGCAAAATCAACGTACAGGCTTCACTGATGAACAACCGACCGTCGGTTTCAATACCGTTGTCAGCCAACATTTCCAACTCGCTGATCAAGGCATCCGGTGCCAACACAACACCATTACCGATCATGCATGTGACATTCTCGCGCAGGATTCCTGAGGGGATAAGATGCAATACGGTCTTTTTACCATCAATCACTAATGTATGGCCCGCATTATGCCCACCTTGGAACCGCACCACACCATCAGCACGTTCTGTCAGTAAGTCAACGACCTTCCCTTTACCTTCATCGCCCCACTGCGTACCGATGATAACGACATTCTTACCCATTCACTTACCCCATTCACCCTTATTTGATTTGTTCTACAACCCAGCCAGTTTGCGCTTTGACTAATTGGCGATCACATTGCATCGCCTTGGCATCACCAACTTGCCCAGGAAGCGCCTCAATGACTCGCTCGCCACTGGCACGCAATT
Source organism: uncultured Thioalkalispiraceae bacterium (assembly GCA_964584455.1). Lineage (GTDB taxonomy): Bacteria > Pseudomonadota > Gammaproteobacteria > UBA6429 > Thiohalophilaceae > CAZPAE01. The sequence goes on along the minus strand of CAZPAE010000013.1, from coordinate 7,593 downwards.
GCTTAATTTGTGTTTGCAGTGCGGCATCCTGATCGGCGGGCGCAAAAATACCGGCCTGTTGTATCACTGCTGGTGTTGTCAGTGCCAATAAAGTTTTTAAATCGGTGCTAAAACCGGTGGCAGGTCGAGCATGACCAAAGACCTTACCAATACCATCATATCGCCCACCTTGGGCCACCGCCTGGCCTTTACCGGGTACAAACGCCGCAAACACCACACCAGTATGATAATGATAACCACGCAGCTCAGCCAAATCATAATGCAGACTCACTTGTGGTAAACGCTGCTTAATTAATTGCGCAATAGATTTTAATTCGGCAATGGCTTGTTTGATATCGTCATTAGCATCTGCCAAAACCGTGTCTGCTTGGGCTAATACCGACTCATCACCATTGAGTTCGGTCAAACCAATGAGCATGTCTGTTAATGTTGTAGGCAAATCAAGTGCCGACAACATGCTATGGATTTCCGGCTTGGCTTTACGCTGTAAAGCATCAAACAAGGCATTTTCTTGCTCTTTATCTAAACCGGCTTGTTGAACAAGACCACGGTAAATGCCCACATGGCCCAAATCAAAATACACATCTTGATGACCGCTGGCAGCCAATGTCTCCACCATCAAGCAAAATACTTCCACATCACTTTCGATGCCTTGGTGACCATACAACTCTAAACCCAGCTGCAACGGTGCACGTGATGCCCCAAAACCATCAGGCCGTGTGTGCAACACCGTTCCCATATAGCAAAGTCGTGTCGGTGTTTCGCGCTTTAATAAATGCGCATCGATACGCGCAACCTGTGGGGTCATATCAGCACGGACCCCCATCATGCGGCCATTCAACTGATCAGTTAATTTAAAGGTTTGTAAATCTAAGTCATCACCGGTACCGGTTAATAATGACTCGAGATACTCAATGAAAGGTGGCATAACCAACTCATAACCCCAGCTGCGATACAGGTCCAACAACTCACGGCGCTTTGCTTCAAGTTGCGCTGCCTGTGGCGGTAAAACTTCTTCAATGCCTTCGGGTAATAACCAACGTTCTTTGTTCATGTTTATTGCTTCACGATATAAATAATTACGGCACCTATTGCCATCATGATAAGACCGGTGCTACGCAAGCCAGCATCATCACGCTCATTCATTAGTTGCACCATGCGACGATATAATCGAGGGTTAACAGCGGGTAATAAACCTTCGAATACCAACATTAAACCGAATGCAACCCAAATAATATCACTCATAAGCGACTCAAAAAAATCCGGGCCTGCCTGCTTTTATCAAGCAGGCGTATTGCCCGGGTATGATTGGGTAATAAACGCGGTTGACGTCTATTTACCAGATTTCATTTTATTGAAGTACTTAAAGAATTCCGAATCTGGCTCTAACACCAAGACCTGGTCGTTTTCTTTAAACGAATAGCGATAAGCCTCTAGCGAGCGATAAAAAGAGAAAAACTCAGCGTTCCGGTTATACGCATTGGCATATAAACGTGCGGCTTCGGCATCCCCAGCACCGCGAATTTTTTGCGCTTCTTCATAGGCCTTAGCTAATAAAATCTGACTCCGCTTTTCCGCTTCTGCTTTAATCAGTGTTGCGGTACCAATACCTTCGGCGCGGAATTTTGCGGCCTCTTTCTTACGCTCGGTAATCATTCGATTATAAATCTCATTACGAATGTTATCGGGCATTTCAATCCGCTTCACCCGCACATCCACGATTTGTACACCAAACTCACGAATTTGCGTATCCGCTCGCTTGGTAATATCACCCATGACATCGGCACGCTCATCGGAGATTAACTCCCACATGGTGCGTTTACCAAAGGCGTCAAGCAACCCCCGGTTGATAATGGAATCAAACCGTTGTCGGGCCAAAGCTTCGGAACCCGATAGCTTTTTATAGTAGGTCTCTACATCAACAATACGCCATTTCGCATAGTAATCCACATCTAGTGGCTCGTTATCTTTTGTCAGATAGCGTTGCTTAGGTGCATCGTAGCTTAGAATTCGTTTATCGTATTTGTTTACTTCATGATAAACCGGGATTTTAAAATGCAACCCAGGCTCAAAATCACTCTTATCGAACTTACCTACGGCAATACGTATGGCATATTCTTTCTCGCTCACTGTAAAGGTAGAGAAATAAACCACAATCCCGATCAGCATCAGGCTAATGAGTACTAACATTCCACGATTCGTCATGTTTATCTCTCCCTACTACGTGAACGTAAGCCATCTGACGGCGCCAGTGGTAATTGCCCTTGTCGACTTAAATCCGATGTATCGCTATTCGAGTTCATTGTATTGTCTCGTTGCAATACTTGTCTTGGGACAATTTGATCTAACGGCAAATACAATAAGCTGTTGCCTTTATCCACATCGACAATGACTTTCTTACTATTTGTAATCACATCTTGCATGGTTTCTAAATAAAGACGTTCACGGGTAACACGTGGTGCCAACTCATATTGCACTAGTAATTGCCTAAACCGTTCTGCATCACCACTAGCACGCGCGATAATGGTTTCTTTGTACTGCTCAGCTTGTTCGCGTAACCGATTTGCCTCACCTTCGGCCTTCGGAATAATAGTATTGGCAAAGGCTTCCGCTTTGTTGATCTCGGCTTCTTTTTCCTGCTGGGCCGCGTTCACTTCTTCGTATGCCGGAATAACTTGGCGCGGTGCCTGAGCCTTCTGCATTTCAAAACCGATAATCAATAGACCAGTTTCATAGCGATCTAAAATTTCCTGAATCCGTTCTTTGGATTTGACGGAGAATTCGGCACGACCTTGGGTTTGCACATATTCCATTTCATTCTGGCCGACAATTTCACGTACCGCCGTATGTGCAGCATGTTCGAGACTAATTAAAGGATTCCGTGTATTTAGAATAAACTTCTTGGCATCGCCCACTTGGTATTGAATAACATATTCAATGTCGACGATATTCTTATCCTTGGTCAGCATTAACGCTTCATTGCTACCTTGACCAATGTTAAACGCTTGCACTGCTTGGACATCGACAATATCGACGGTTTCAAATGGATAAGGTAGACGAATATTGAAACCGGGCTGAATCGTGGCAACATACTCACCAAAGCGTAACACCACACCATTTTGTCGTTCGTTGAGAATATAAACAGAACTGTATACCACCCAGACCACTAACAGGATGACAAAAATGGAAATAATACCGCCAAGACCACCACCTTGATCCGAGCGCTGCCCGGTGCTGCCACCACCACCGCCACCGCGTTTACCAAAAATGTTGGTCACTTTGTTTTGTAGGTTTTTGACAATATCCTCGAGATCAGGTGGGCCATCGTTGCCACGCTGTTTACCCCAAGGGTCTTTCCCATTATCCCCGGAATTACCGGGTTCATTCCACGCCATGTAGTACTCCCGTTTAGGTGCGTTAAAATTACAGCAGAATTCTAGGGAGCATCGCCGCGTACCGCAAGACAATCCGTCTCTGATTCTGCACAGATACATTGGTTTAGTTGAAAATGCTTATCTAATCCCTGCCATAAGCTCGCAGGCATGCGAACATTCATTAACCAACGTCCTTGGCTATCTGTCTCTTCTAACAAAACCGTGCCTAATTCATGCAGCTTCGCATGTAATTTGCCCTGGCTCGGTTCCAGTAACAAATACTCTTGAACAGAGACTTCGGCTAAACACTCTGCGATAGCTTCGTGTAATAGTACCAGACCTTCGCCTGTCATGGCCGATAACCAAACACGTCGGGGAACACCTTGCTCATCCCGATCAATGTGCGGTAATTCGTCTGGCAGTAAATCAATCTTATTGTAAACCAATAACTGAGGCTGCTTATCAGCACCAATCTCAGCTAAAACAGCATCCACTTCATGGATATTCTCATTGCGCTGTGCACTGGCCGCATCCACCACATGCACTAACAAATCCGCCTCATTGGTCTCTTGTAAGGTGGATCGAAATGCCGCTACTAGATCATGGGGTAGTTGACGAATAAATCCAACAGTATCCGCCAAAATAATGGGCTGGTTTTTGGCTATTTCGACTCGTCGCAAGGTGGGGTCCAGTGTGGCAAATAACTGGTCCGCTGCAAACACCTCTGCTTGAGTCATACTATTAAATAGTGTCGATTTACCGGCGTTGGTGTATCCCACTAAGGATACGGTAGGTAAGGAAGCACGTTGACGCCCGCGACGCCCTTGGGCACGCTGACGATCAACCTTGGTGAGTTTGCGATTAAGTTGTTTGATACGCTCAGCCAGTAAGCGACGGTCAGTTTCTAATTGGGTTTCACCCGGTCCGCGTAAGCCGATACCCCCTTTTTGTCGTTCCAAGTGAGTCCAACCACGCACCAAGCGGGTCGATAAATGTTTTAGCTGAGCTAACTCAACCTGTAGTTTGCCCTCATGTGAGCGTGCCCGCTGGGCAAAAATATCCAGAATCAGCCCGGTACGATCCAATACCCGGCATGAAAAAGCACGCTCCAGATTGCGCTCTTGAACAGGCGATAAAGTATGGTTGAATAAGACGAGCTCGACATGCTCATCGTGAATAAGTGCTCGAATTTCATCCACTTTGCCCGAACCAATAAAATATTTGGGATCAGGCGACTTGCGAGAACTGGTCATCACCGCAGCAAGCTCGGCACCTGCCGCGGTGGCTAATTCCTTAAATTCCTCTAATGCCAGAGAATCAGAAAACTGGGAAATATCCTGGTGAACCAGTACAGCACGTTCGCCACCAGTAGGACGCTCAAACAAGGCTGTGCCTCCTACTGATGAGGACTATCATGCAGTTAAGTATTGCCAGGCGCTTGTTGCTCATCAAACATAGGTAACTTGATATTACGCGCTGGTACAATCGTTGAAATGGCGTGTTTGTACACCATTTGATTGACACTGTTACGCAGTAAGACGACGAATTGATCAAAGGACTCCACTTGTCCTTGTAATTTAATCCCATTAACCAAATAAATTGAAACGGGGATGCGTTCCTTGCGTAAAGCATTTAAAAATGGATCCTGTAGTGCTTGCCCTTTACTCATCGTTAATCTCCGGTTTTTTTATAATGTCCGCCAGCTCAGCCTAGCTTGCCCAACACGCAGACAATATTATGATATAACTCTATTCTTTAGATTGTTTTTAGCAAAATAGTTGGATTAATTCTAATAATCTTTCCTAGCCTGTTATTCTAGTATACAACTGATTATTCCATCATGTGGATAGTTGGCAACACATTCAAGACCTTATTAACTAAATTATTGTTTATATTGTCTAAAATATTTAAGTTTGGCATCGATCTTAGCCAAGTATATTGTCTTTTTGCCAATTGGCGAGTTGCCGCCGTCGCACGTTCTATCATTTCTGTGTAACTTAACTCACTTTTCAGATACTGCCACATCTGACGGTAGCCCACAGCACGAATAGCTGGCTTATCCTCGTCTAAATCCCCTCGTTCAAATAATCGCCGCACCTCTTGCTCAAAACCTTGTTCCAGCATTTGCTCAAAACGCTGTGAAATACGCTGGTGTAACCACGCTCTATCTGATGGCATGATACCAACACAGACGGTATGGAAGGGGAAAGGTTCCGTCGGTTTAGCTTGCCAGGCGGATAATGGGATCCCGGTCAATTGATACACCTCTAATGCCCGTTGAATTCGCTGTGGGTCATTAGGATGAATGCGCTTTGCAGAGGCAGGATCGACCTTGGCTAATTTACTATGCATCTTATCCCAACCTTCCTGCTCAGCTTCAGACAACAAGGCCTCACGAACTGCCGGATCGGCAGAAGGCAATTCAGCCATCCCAAACAACAGCGATTTGAAATATAACATGGTTCCACCGACTAATAGGGGCACTTTCCCCTGCGACACAACGTCGCGCATTTCGCGTAAGGCATCGGTCCGAAAATCTGCCGCTGAATAAGACTGTGCTGGGTCTAAGAAATCAATTAAGCGGTGTGGCGCACGAGCAAGTGTCTGTGCATCGGGTTTTGCAGTACCAATATCCAAGCCTCGATACACCATCGCTGAGTCGACACTAATAATTTCATAGGGATAACGCTCAACAAGCTCAATCGCCAAATCGGTTTTACCACAAGCAGTCGGCCCCATAATGCACACTGCCGTGGGTAAGTTTTTCTGTGTCATGATAATAAGAGTTGTTGTATATCAGCTAGCTGCAGTTGGCGATAGGTGTCCGAAAAATCGGCTGCATTAGCCAACACGGTATCCTGTAATGTGGTTAATTCGCCCATCTCTATCTTTGTTGTAAACGATGATAGCAAGTCCACTAACATAGCGATATCCATATCACGTATTTTCAAAGTTAAGCATTTTTTAAATATCGCCACATTATCATACCCGTCTAATACGCTGGGTATGTAGCGCAACATTAAACACTGTTTATCTTCAATACTCGCCACTAAACCTAAGCGATCAAACAATGCAGTATGTTGTTCAAAGTGTGACAACTGTGCAGCACTCACTGAAATACGTGCAGGAATTAATAACGGCTTTTTCACCACCTTGGCCGCATGAAATTGCTGTTGCCAGCGCTGAACACGCCATTTCGTTTGTGCCATTAATACATCAATAAGAAAGGTCTGTTCACCATGCTGCGTAATAACATAGCGTTCAAATAAGAGATTGGGCTGTGATATTGGGCTAGGTATATCCTCCTCTGTTTGCGTCGGTGCATATACAGGTCTATGGGGTTCAGTTAGCTGTTCGTTATGAAATACAGCTTGTTGAGTAGAAGGTGTTGTCTGAGCCAACGCTGCCAACCCACTGTTCCCTTGCTTCAAAGCATCGCGCAAACTATGTACGATAAAATCGTGCATCACCCTCGCTTGCCGAAAACGTACTTCATGTTTAGTCGGGTGTACATTCACATCCACTACGGATGGATCTAACTCAAGATGTAACACATAAGCCGCATGACGCCCCGGTGGCAATAGATTGTCATAGGCTAAACGCAAAGCATGATTGATCATCCGGTCACGAATGATTCGGCCATTAATATAAAAATACTGTAAATCGGTTTGTTGCCGAGTATACCCGGGTCGGCTCACCCAACCCCATAGACGAATATCACTGCGCGGATAATCAATCGCCATCGCTTGCTGAATAAAGGCATCGCCACATAACTGAGCAACCCGGCGGCTACGGCTAATATCATCACTCACTTGGGGCAAACGATGGCATTGACGACCATTATGCTTGACATAAAAACCCACATCGAATCGTGATAAGGCCATACGCCGAATCACATCATCACAATGGCGAAACTCGGTACGCTCAGCGCGTAAAAATTTTTTCCGTGCTGGTGTGTTATAGAACAAGTTTTGGATCTGTACCCGTGTCCCCACAGGATGGTCGACATCACTCACAGCTGTCGACTGAAAGTCTAACCGCCCTGCCTGTACTTGCTCTGCTGGTCGTGAGCTAATCGACCACTGGCTAACAGAACAAATACTTGCCAGCGCTTCACCGCGAAAACCTAAGGTTTGCAATGATAACAAATCATCTAATGAAGTGATTTTACTGGTAGCATGACGACTAATGGCTAAAGGCAATTCTTCACGCATAATGC
>CAZPAE010000012.1:0-13842 GCA_964584455.1 uncultured Thioalkalispiraceae bacterium | reverse complement strand
AGGGATGGGCGAGGTACGAGTTCATGGACGAACTCGGTAGATTGTGTCTGGAACAAGTTATCGAGGAGTGAAGCGACGAAGTAATCTCCCTGGGTGAGCAATGTCGTGGAATAAAGCCTGTGCCTGTAGCAGGAGATTGCCGCGTCATTCATAAAACCGTTGGTTTTACTCATTTCTCGCAATGACAACAAAAGATCAGGTCATTTCGAGCTGACATAAGTCAGTGAAGCAATTTCTCTAGGGTTAGCTGGCCTGACCATATCGCGTGTAGCTATGGGCGTGGAACTTCTTGGTGCCCAAAAACTAGGTTTTGAGTATCGCGCTGTCACCACACGGTAATAAAATTTTTTTCTTTTTTTTGCATCCATTCTTGGTTTGTCTGCGTATTTATTCGTACTTAACAATCGCAATGAGGACAAGTCATGGAGTTCAAAAAAAAATCAATGGCGGCGGCCATGGGGGTTATTTTATCGCTAGCGGGGGGCGTGGCCACTGTTGAAGCATCGAGCCACCGTGAAGCGCCCTTTATTACCGAAATGCCAAAAGTTGACGGCACCGATTTTTACATGTTCCGTAGCTATGAATCGGGTCGTGATGATTATGTCACGATTATTGCCAACTACCATCCACTACAAGACGCTTATGGCGGACCGAATTATTTCACCATGGACCCAGATGCTTTGTATGAAATTCATGTGGATTCAGATGGAGATGCGCAAGAAGATATTACCTTCCAATTCCGGTTTGGTATTGATCAGCAAGACGTTGAATTAGATATTGGCGGTGAGTTAGTTGCCGTCCCCTTGATTAATACAGGCGCTATTACTGCCAATGATGAGTCTCAGCTAAGCCGTAAAGAAAGCTATACACTGGATATTGTTCGTGGTGACCGTCGTAGTGGTGTGAGCCAATCTATTACGCAAGCCGTCAGTGGCGCTGATCAATTCACCAAACCGGTGGATTATATCGGTACCAAGTCATTACCTGATTATGAAAATTATGCCAATCAATTCATTTACGATATTAGCATTCCCGGTTGTGATAATGGCCGCGTGTTTGTTGGGCAACGTCGTGAAAGCTTCGCCGTTAACCTAGGTGAAATATTTGACCTGGTAAATACGGATCCACTAGGTGCACCCAATGCTAAGCAAAGCACGATTGCTGATAAGAACATCACTAGTATTGCACTAGAAGTTCCTCGAAGCTGTTTAGCAACCAATGGCAATGTCATCGGTGCTTGGACCACATCAAGCTTGCGTCAAGCACGGGTTTTAAATCCAAGTCCAAGTCAGGATAAAGTTGGTGCCTCGTTAGAAGGTGGTGCCTGGACACAAGTATCACGTCTGGGTAGCCCATTAGTAAATGAAGTGGTGATTGGTATTAATGATAAAGATCGCTTTAATGCTAGTGAACCAGTGAATGATGGTGATGCGAGCATTGGTTTTGGTACTCATGTAACAAACCCGACTTTACCCGCATTGCTGGAAATTTTATTCCCTGTAACTGCGCCAACGGCATTTCCGCGTAATGATTTAGTCGCCGCCTTTTTAACGGGTGTGAGTGGTCTAAACCAACCCGTCAATGTTGTTGCAGCTGAAATGTTGCGTCTGAATGTCGATACCCCTGTCGTGGACGCGTCAAGCCAAAATACTTTGGGTGTGATTGGTGGCGATAATGCCGGCTTCCCGAATGGTCGTCGCCCAGGTGATGACGTAGTAGATATTGCCTTACGCGTGGTGATGGGAGTGTTACTACCTGTTGCTGATGCGCCATCGGGACAGTTGCTTTACACCGATGGTGTTGCGATTGATGCCACCATGTTTGGCAATAGTTTCCCTTACCTTAATGCTCCGTTACCTGGCGCACAATCAAACTAGGAGGTCATTATGTTTCGCAAAATCGCGATAAGCCTGTTGGTTGTTTTTGTGGTAGTCGGTTGCGGCGGCGGTAATGGTGGTACGCCACCACCTGAACCTGAAGATAATCGTGTCGACTTTAATGGCTTTGTTGTTGAGCAGATCAATAACACGGCTGAAAATACCGACCCGGTTGAAATCAACGATACCGAGTTTGTTTTCTCAGAAGACGAGAATGCATTTGACTCAGTATTAAATTAACCCGAAGTAAACCGGATCAGGTTTGGTCCTGATCCGGTCCTTTGAAGGAGAAAATCATGAAAAAGACCATAGCAGTAGCTTTGCTCTTAGCCGCCAGTAGCGTGATGGCACATACTAACCATGTGCATCATGATGCGCCTGCCAAAGGGTCTGAACAGAAAATAGATGAAGTCAAAGCCTTAATCCAAAAGGCACGTCAAACTGCTGATGAAGATTATTATCACCAAGCTCAAACTGTATTGGCTCAGGTAGAAGAAGGCACCCCTGGTGCAAAACTCTACCAAGCTGAAATTGAGCAGTATTTCCATCAATTTGATCAAGCGTTGGTAACCCTCACTAAGGCAAGACCTTCTGTTGGTGCTGACTTACTGAAATCGAGTATTCAGTATACCCAAGGTAATTATGAACAGGCCTATGTTACCTGTAAGGGATTGTTTGGAAAGGTATCACACTTGGTTTCATTAACCTGCGTATCACAAGCTATGAGCTTAAATGGCAAGTTGTCTCGTAGCTACAACATGTTACAAAAAATGGTGAAACGCAGTGAAAACGCCGAAGTGCTAGAGCAGCATTGGGCATATACTACCTTGGCCGAAATGGCTGAGCGGCGTAATGAAATAAAGACAGCCATGTTGTTTTATGAGCGAGCCTTAAAGTTAAAGCCAAATGATATTCCCTCGCGTATAGCCTATGCGGACTTGCTGATAAGTCAAAAGCAGTATGATAAAGCTCAGCAAATAACGAAAGATTATTTGCGCAATGATTTATTGTTATTACGCTACGTGCGTGCACTGAATATCCAGGGTGATATGCGTATGAGTGATCACTTTTGTGATCTAAAGCGCCGTGTTTTGAATTACGAATATAAGAAAAATCACCTGCACTATGATTTGATGGCTGAATATTATTTTTATTTTTCTACTGACTTTGATACGGCATTAGCATATGCAAGTAAACACTGGCAACAGCAAAAAACGCCACGTGATGCCAGGCTATTAGCCACTGTCGCATTAACTGCTGGTGATGAAGATAAATTGCAAGCGATCCATCAGTGGCGCGGACAACGTCAGCTTGAAGATAAGTTGCTAGATAACATTTTGCAATACGCCGTATTAGCCTATAACGAATGAGTTTGAGCCCCCCAATGTGCCCCATTGTATTTTAATACAACTCATCCGTTTCCTTTCTTCTACAGGTATGGTGATTAAATGGCGGCTATTTACACCATAAAAACCCCCTTCACCTTGGAGGGGGCCTGTTTTTAAATCACTGAAGCTGGATTAAAAATCATTACAGGCTCACATAAAGTGAGCACTGCAATGAAAGGAGGAGCGCACGGTAGCAGTCCGTGCTTTTCGTCGTATCGAAACGAAAACTATTTAAAGGCGTATTGCCAACCTAATGTGAAAATCGAATCTGTTTCCAGTTGTGGTCCATTTAGATCCTGTTGGATTGGAACAGCATATTCAAAATAAATGCGGTGTCTCCTCAAAATCTGACTATTTATCTAGGGATACCAATCTAACCAGCTAGTGCTAGACTGAAAATGCGACTTGGCGTCGCGCGACAAATTGACGCAGGTTTGGGCAATAAAGCTTGTTATAATCAAGGGCCTACGTTAGGTGAGAATCATGCAATTTGATGAAAAAACAAAGGGTTACCTAATTCACGATAACCTGCGTTTGCTATTTAGGCTCCGTAATATTGCCATTTCGGCCCAGGCAGCCGCTATTTTGGTTTCTACCCTTTATCTGAAAATGGCTTTGCCATTATGGCCACTCATCGCCAGTGTTGCCTTCCTGTGCTTTTTTAATGTCTATACCCGTTTTCGAATCAGCCAACCGCATCCGGTGATGTTGTATGAATTAGTCATACAGCTTGTGGTGGATATTCTGGTGCTGACGGTATTACTGAGTTTATCCGGTGGACCGGCTAACCCGTTCGGCATTTTGTACTTATTGCCATTAACCATTACGGCTATTTTATTACCCGCGAGAGTGACTTGGGGCTTAGCGGGATTCACAGTGGTTTGTTATAGCGCGTTGTTTGTTATTTATACCCCTATGCCACATGCGCACAACCATACTGATGCATTTAATTTGCATATCGTCGGTATGTGGTTAGGGTTTGTATTAAGTGCCGGTGTTGTGGCTTATTTCATTGTAGGATTACAACGTATTATTCAACAGCAAGCAGAACTGTTGCATAAAGCTAAGCAAGATGCCATTCGTAATGAGCAGTTGATTAAACTTGGCGTGCTTGCGGCCAGCACAGCCCATGAGTTAGGTACACCCCTGAATTCTATGGCACTGCTACTTGAAGATATTGAGTACGATGAAGCTAAGAAGTTGCCTGAGCTATTAGAAAAAACCACCGTATTACGTGAGCAGATTGAACGTTGTCGTACTGCCTTGACGAACCTGACCAGTTCAACTGGGAATGTCACCTTAAAAGGAGGACGTGAAGTCGCCTTATCGTATTACTTAAAGAGTTTGGTCGATGAGTGGCAACGTGCGCATCCAGATGTGCAGATTAATGTTCATCTGGGTAATCAAGATGAGACTCAGGCTATTATGATCGACGAAGTATTAAATTTAGCCCTAACCAATATTGTCGATAATGCGATTGATGTGTCGCCTGAAAAAATACAAGTGGATGCCAGTGTAGATCAAAACCAGTGGCAATTAACCATTCGTGATTTTGGGCCGGGTTTAACACCTGAGAAACAAGCAAAAATTAGTGAGCAAGGTTACTCAACGAAACCCAATGGCTTAGGTTTGGGCCTATTTTTATCACACGCGGTGATTGAGCGCCTAGGTGGTGTCGTCAACTTGTATAACCATAAACAAGGTGGTTTGTGCACGGAAGTGAAATTACCCCTTAACTTTACGCAGGTGGGCGCATGAGTAAGCGGCTGTTAGTGGTTGATGATGATATTACCTTTTGCGGTGTTCTGGCTCGGGCATTAGGGCGTCGGGGCTATAGTGTATGTACAGCACATAGTGCAGAGACCGCAATCAGTCTTGCTTGTGAATATCAGCCTGAATATGCAGTGATTGATTTGCGTATTGGTGATGAGTCTGGATTACATGTGGTTGAAGCCTTGAAACAGCAAGACGAAGATATTCGTATGATTGTCCTCACTGGCTATGCTAGTATTGCCACGGCGGTTGAGGCGATTAAATTAGGTGCAGTACATTATCTCACTAAGCCAGCGGATGCCGATGCCATTGTAGAGGCACTGCATAAGCAAGATGGTAATGTGAACATGGTGGTACCGGATAAGCCGATGTCGGTTCGTCGCTTAGAGTGGGAACATATTCAAAGCGTGTTAAACAAACATGAAGGGAATATTTCCGCTGCCGCAAGAGCATTAGGCATGCATCGGCGATCATTACAACGTAAGTTACAAAAGCGCCCGGTTCGTTCTTAGATTATTTCAAGGGCCATATTTAAGCTAGCAACAAAGTTTATCGCTGTAATTTTTTGAGTATCAATATCATCAATTTACCCCGGTTTTCGGGTGTACTATGACTTAACAGATTAGCAGAGGTGAATTATGTCTATACGAATAAATATGACTACATGTTGTTTTGCACTGCTTTTTATTAACCCTGCTTGGGCTGAGCAACAGCGACCTTACGACAATGCCTATGCGCAGTTACAAGCTTGTATGGCAGAGGCACAGGACGTGGTCGATAATGGCAGCTATGAACGATATTGTCTTGAAGCTTATGAATACCAAGTTAAGGTTGAGCAACAAGACAACTCAGCGTTAATACAAAATTAAATTATTTACTTCTAAAAAAAAGCCTGCTGAGTTATCAGCAGGCTTAATACTTTATTTAGTATGACTTTAATTGCCCATTTCGCTTAACCAAGCAGGAGGCGTGTTGGTGAGTGATACATCATCTAACCAAACATGCTGATCCTGTGGCGAACCGTTGTTGTAATAAGAAAGTAATAACAGCTGATCATGTTGTTCTGGGCCAAAGGCAAGTGTTTGCATTTGGGGGTTGTCTATTAAGAGTTGGCCATTCAACCAAAATTTCAAATAGCCATTACCGCCCTGACTCACCGGCACATTATCGAAACTAATTTCAACATTGACCCGGTGCCAAACGTCACGAACTAAATCACCATCTTGTCCAAACTCATACCAAACATTGACACTTTCTCTAATCATCCGGAATTCATGGGGACCGACACCATCATCAGCCCATTGAATATCTATGGTGCCACTATTGAGTGGTGTAGTATTTGAGGCACTGGAACCGATACGAATGAATTTCAAGCTACCATTGCCCGATACCGTTTGGAAGCCGGTTGGAATACGTAGATACAGTTCAAGCCAAAGCTTGTCGCCCTTTTGTACAGCAGGGAAATCGACTTGGCCGCCCCAGAAAGTTCGACCAGTTAGGATGCCAGCTCTCGCAGACAAGCCACTGCTTTGTGGACGAACGTTATTATCATAGGTAGCGAACGATACACCATCGAAACCATCGTTTGCTACGGTGGCTAAGGCACCAACCGGCCCGGCATCAAAATTCCGTTGTACAGACCAGGCATTTGAGGCCACTACGATTACTACGCTATCTGTATGAGTGAGGCCATTGCCATCATCGACGGTTACTTGGAAAGTTAATGTGTCAGATACAGTGGGTGCAGTAAAGCTGGGGCTGACGGTATTTGCACCGCTTAAGCTTACTTGTGTTGTTCCGCCAGTTTGTATCCAGCTATAAGTTAGGGTATCGCCATCTGGATCCGTACTTGCGCTGCCATCTAAGTTAACTGTTACACCACTATTCACAGCCTGATCAGGACCAGCACTGGCAACCGGTGGGTTGTTACCTGGCACACTCACCGTAATGGTGACGCTATCCGTATCACTATGGCTGCCATCATCTACAGTGAGCTGGAAGGTAAAGGTACCGGATGCTGGTGCAATAAAGCTGGGCGTTGCGGTGTTGGCATCGGTTAAGGTGATTGTTGGCGTGCCTGCTGTTTGTACCCAACTATAGGAAAGCGTATCGCCATCTGCATCGGTGCTACCTGTTCCGTCTAGGTTTACTAACGCACCGCTATTTACCGTTTGGTTATTCCCCGCATTGGCAACGGGAGGATTGTTACCGGGTTGGCCTAGATTATATAGCTGCTGAATCTCGGTTGCGGTTAATGCACGGTTATAGATGCGCACATCATCTAAATCTGCATGGGCTGTTTCACCTGATACACCGCCAATGGTTAAGTTATTGGCTGCATCAGTGGCTTCATTGCCGACAGCAGGGTTCTCAACGGTAACTGTTTCAGCTGTACCATTAAGGTAGATGGTAGGTGCGTTATTGGTAGCGCTGGCATCGTACACAATGGCGACATGGTACCAGGTATCGGCTTGGTCTAGGTTAGTTGAGCCATACCACAATGCCGAGCTCCAGGTGCTACCATCCCATTGGTGGGCATAACCAATACGGTTACTGCTGGCGCCGCCGTTGTTTGGGCGTACATAAAATTCCCAACCACCTTGGCCACCAGTGTAACCTTTCATCATAATTTGCTGACTACGGCTGAGATCTTTACGTTTTACCCAACCAGCAATGGTTTTCACGGGGATGTCATCAAGCCCATTAGCACTGCCAACGTCTACATAATCATTCACGCCGTCTAGTGCTAGCGCGCCATTGACTGCACCATTTGTCCATGTTGGTCCATTCAATAAGTTACCGGTGTAACCATTTCCTGAACTATCTGCTGCACTGCTACCGCTGCCTTCATCAAAGGTCCAATGCCCTAGTGGGCCTGATGCTGCTGGCGGATTCACTGTAATCGTGACGGTATCAGTGTGATTACCGCCACGATTATCATCTACCGTGAGTTCAAAGGTTAATACAGCTGGTCCCACAGGGGCAGTAAAGCTAGGCGTAGCGGTATTGGCGTCGGTTAAAGGGACCGTAGGTGTGCCAATTTGTACCCAGCTATACATGAGTGTATCACCATCAGGGTCGTTGCTGCCGGAGCCATTTAAACTCACACTGGCATTACTCTCTACCGTTTGATCAGGGCCTGCATTGGCGATCGGATCGGTATTAGGCGGCGGGTTGATGGTAACAATTTGTGTAGCAGTTGCACTGTTGCCATTACTATCCGTTGCAGTCCAGGTCACCGTGGTTGCACCAAGGCCAAACGTACTAGGCGCATTATCGGTGGTGGTGATTGGGAAAATATCGGTTGTAGTTGGCGTACCAAGATTAACACTGGCCCTAGGTAGTGGGGTGCTACTCACCAAAGTGATATCTGCTGGGGCAGTGATATTAGGCGCGGTGGTATCGACCACTTGTACGGTTTGTATTGCTGTGCTGTTATTGCCTGCAGCATCGGTTGCGCTCCAGGTAACATTCGCAGTACCCACAGGGAATAACACTGGCGAGTTATTACTTGGAGTAAGTGGCCCATCAACGATATCGTGTGCAGTTGCGGTGCCTAAGTCAGGGATTGAGCTCAATACGGCCGTTGCTTCATAGGCAGTGATATTAGGTGGTGGGGTGATACTAGGTGCTGTGGTATCCACTATTTGCACCGTTTGTTGTGCATTTGTGGTTGCACCAAAGCTGTCTGTGACACTCCAGGTTACTGTGGTAGTGCCGACGGGGAAACCTGCTGTGGGCGCATTGTTGGTTGGTGTCAGTGCTCCGTCTTCCACATCGTTGGCACTAGCGGCTCCCAAGGCGACGGTCGTTAAAGGCCCGGTTGCTTCATAATTAGTAATATTAGCTGGTGTGGAAATGCTGGGTGGATTATTCGGGTTAACGGTAATGGTGACAGTATCTTGGCTTGTGTCACCTTGACCATCATCTACTACTAACACGAAGCTTAGGGTGTCTGGTCCTAATGGTGCGGTAAAGCTTGGTGTAGCGGTATCGGCACCGGTTAAGGTAACTGTTGTGCCAGCACTTTGTGTCCAGCTATAAGTGAGTGTATCGCCATCGGCATCTGTACTACCGCTGCCATTCAATGCGACGGTTGCACCACTATTAACGGTTTGATCATCACCAGCATTGGCCACAGGAGGCGTATTTGATGGGGCACCTAATTGGTATAACTGTTGGATCTCAGCACTGGTTAATGCACGGTCGAAAATATAAATATCATCAAAGTCTGCATGCGCAGTTTGGCCTGGCACGCCACCAATGGTTAAGTTGTTTGCTGCATCACTTGATGAATTACCCACGGATGCTTGTTCAACAGTAACGGTTTCGGCGTTACCGTTGAGATACATGAGCGGTGCGTTATTTTGCGAATTCGCATCATATACTATGGCGATGTGATACCAGGTATCCGCTTGGTCTAGCACGCTGGAACCATACCAAATAGCAGATAATGCGATACTGCCACTCCATTGGTGTTCGTAAACGATCCGGTTTGCACTGGCACCACCAGTATTGCGACGAGTATAAAGTCCCCAGCCGCCTGGACCACCGGTATAACCTTTCAACATGAGGTATTGGTTTTGCGAGAGATCTTTGCGTTTTACCCAGCCCACAATGGTTTTTAGCTGAATATCGTCTAAGCCACTGTCACTACCAGCATTAATATAGTCATCATTGCCATCGAGGATGGCGGCATTAGTAATGACATCACCAAAGCTAGCACCATTTATCAATTCAGCATGATGGCCATTGCCAGAATCATCTTCTGCAATATGCCCGCTATTTTCATCAAACGGCCAATGGGCTAGGGGAGTAGGAACGGGGACTTGCACAAACTGAACTGCATCTGCCGCCACATAATTTGAGGCCAGGTCAGAAAGGGAAACTTCAGCATTGCCTATATTAAAGGTGTATGTGCCTAGAAGCTGCCATTGGCCTGAGTTTTGTTGTTGGTTGACGGTAACCACGTCACTGGCGGCACTATGTGAAATCGTATACTTTGCATCTGATGATGCTAGGCTACCTATGTCCGGATAGTTAACATAAACTTCGTATACCCCGGGTGAAGTAATAGGGATATTCCAGGTGAAAACATTATCTCCTGTCCCCGGTGCATGATAATCAGTACTGGTTCCATACGTATTTTGAAAATCATCTGAGCTTAACCAGTAACCTGTTTTGGTATTGGTTGGGGCATCGTTGTCGATAGTAACCGTTTGGTTAGCGTGGGAAATAAGCGGTAAAGATAAAATTAACAATAGCGTGGTGAAGATAAGCTTTGCTTGCTGCAAATGCATAGTATTTTCCCCCTCTCCATATTTTTGAATGAATAATTATTTTTAAGTCTTTCCTATTCGGTTATTATTTTATGAATAGGAACAACATGATTATGCCCCATATATCCTTAGTCCTTAGGGCACAACGAACTTACCAAATTTTGTTGTAAAATAAGCAAGCGTTAACAATTTTTTACAATATTATTGTTAATAGTGCGTGCTTACTTATTATTTACTTTTAGGTGTTACGGTAAGGGTTAAGCGTATTAGAATATTATTAATAGTTAGTTGATAGATAACACAGTTGCTTTGCCTGAACTAAAACAAAAAGCATGCTTGCAATAAAGTTGGCGAAGTACAGTCACTACTAACTATGTCAGTTCATTATCTTTAACACTCATCAAATATAAAATTTTCTACTGAGTTGTTCATTATTGTTTTAGCGTTGCAACAGTAATTAAATCGATTGGGTTTAGTAAAAGGTGTGTTGTGCTAGTTCAATGATTACATGTAGTTGTCGTGATAAGTTTATTATCGATGATTGGTTAAATTGATAAGCAAGTACGCGGTCTATTAAAATAATACCAAGCTAATCCTTGCTTCATGAAAGCACACCGGTTTGAGTACTGGTAAGATTGTTTCCAAATGCACCGGGCTGAACATTGTGTGTATCACCGCGTCTATTGTTATCGCTGCTGAAGAATTATCAAACAGCGCTTTCTATTTGAGGTAAAAAAAACTACAATGCATCAATGACATATCAAGGTAATTTACTCAAGTTAAAATCCCAATTAACCTCCCCCATCAGTTATCAGCTGCCGATTGGCGAACAATTGGTTGATGCCAATGGGTTAATTGGTAAGACAATCAACTTTCACTACCATGGTGAAATCAATTGTATTGCCTGTGGTCGCAAAACAAAAAAAAGCTTTCAGCAAGGTTATTGTTATCCTTGTTTTCAATCACTAGCGGAATGTGATTCTTGCTTAATCAAGCCGGAGCTCTGTCACTATCATTTAGGTACCTGCCGTGAACCGAGTTGGGGTGAGGAGCATTGTTTCCAAACTCACTATGTATATTTATCAAACACTTCTGGGTTAAAGGTTGGTATTACGCGCCAAACCAATGTGCCTTATCGTTGGATTGATCAAGGCGCAACGCAGGCCTTACCTATATATAAGGTTAAAAACCGCCTCATTTCTGGTTTAATTGAAGTCATATTAAAGGAACATGTTGCTGATAAAACAGCGTGGCAGCGTATGTTAAAAGGGTCTGCTGATCCCATTGATATGGTTGCTGAACGGGAACATCTGCACCAAAAATGTGGAAAAGCACTGCAAACAATCTATGAATTGCACGGTGATGATGCGGTCACGTTTCTTGGTGATGAAGCCAGCATCGATATTGAGTATCCTGTGGAAACTTATCCTAGCAAGGTAAAGTCATTAAATTTTGATAAGACCCCAGATATCAGTGGCTTATGTCATGGCATCAAAGGCCAGTATCTCATTTTAGATACCGGTGTCTTGAATATTCGCAAGTTTTCAGGGTATAAGGTTACCCTGGAGGTATAATCTCACTCATGACACTATTTCTTCGCCAGCGCTTATTGCTGCTGTTGGCTGTCCTATTCTTCTTAGGCCAGAGCATCAGCCTTTTGAATGCGTATGAGCATGATTTTTACCATGATCATGAGCACGAGCGTCAGCATCAGTGCGAACACAAACACGAACATGAGCAAGGACACGAAGATGACCATGGTGATGATGCAGTTTATTGCCATGTCAGCTTACATGTTTTAGGCAGTAGCGCATTATTATCGTTACCTCCCATTGTTTTGCAAGCGAGTTACTCGATTGTTCTAGAGCAAGCTGTCTCGCAACAACAGTGCCCCTTTTTCCGTCTCTATTTATTATTACCATTCCCGCGCTCCCCCCGTTCTTTTTTCATAAGTTATAAATAATTTTAATTTTGTTGTGAGGCATCGCAAGATGCTTTGGTGTGTTTTGTTAGGAGAAATTTATGTTGAAACAATTAAGTTTAGCTGTGAGCTTATCTGCGCTCACGGTGCCAGCCTTTGCTGCGAATAAAATAACCTCAAATGAGTTTAACCCAGCCATTAGTATGATTTTGATAGGTACCTACTCGCAGTTTTCTAATGACCCAGAGAGCTATACCATTAGCGGTTTTGCCTTAGCGGAAGAAACCGGCCCCGGTGAGGAAGGTTTTCACTTAGGTGAGTCTGAGCTCAGTATGTCAGCCAATATTGATGATTTATTCTATGGTAGTTTTACTGCCGCACTAACATCAGAAAATACCGTCGAAGTGGAAGAAGCCTTTATCGAGACAGTGGGTTTAGGTGGCGGTGTAACCGTGAAAGCTGGGCGTTTTTTCTCAGGCATTGGTTATCTCAATCAGCAGCATGCCCATACATGGGATTTCGTTGATCAACCCTTAGCTTATAAAGCGATGCTTGGCAATCAACTAAGTGATGATGGTTTACAAATTCGCTGGCTCGCACCAACCGATCTGTTTTTTGAAATTGGTGTTGAAGGGTTACGAGGCAATGGGTTCCCTGCAGGTAATGCTGCGAATAATGGTAAAGGGACAACTACCTTATTTGCACATATCGGTGGTGATGCTGGTGCTAACCACAGTTGGCAAGCTGGCCTTTCTTTGGTAAATGCCGAAGCCAATGCCAGAGAAACCGGTTCACCGGCGGAAACATTTACTGGTGACAGTGAATTAGCTATCGTCGATTTTGTTTGGAAGTGGACGCCAACCGGTAATAGCAAACAAAAGTATCTTAAGCTACAAGCAGAATACTTCTCTCGTAGTGAAGATGGTACCTACAATAGCAATGCCTACGATGCTGACCAAGATGGTTATTACTTACAAGCGGTCTATAAGTTTATGCCTGCTTGGCGAGTTGGGATCCGTTATGATTCATTGAGTGCGGATAACCCAGGTGCCGCATTTGCTGGCACAGCATTAGAAACACAAGGGCACGATCCTGAGCGTTGGTCAGCCATGATCGATTGGTCTCGTACTGAGTTTTCACGGGTACGGCTCCAAATCAACAGCGATGATTCAAACCCTAACTCAGATAATCAGTTTTATCTTCAGTACACCATGAGCCTAGGTTCACATGGTGCACATCGTTTCTAACGTAGGGGCAAACTAATGAGAATAGCAAGTGCAATTTTCATGGTAGTGATGATGTGGTTGCCTAGTTTAGCGCAAGCACAATTACGGGTTTTTGCCTGTGAGCCTGAATGGGCATCATTAACCAACGAACTCGGTGGTGAGCATGTTAATGTCTATACTGCAACAACGGCATTGCAAGATCCCCACCATATTGAAGCACGTCCTAGCCTCATTGCTAAAATGCGTCGTGCAGACCTTGTGGTCTGCACCGGCGCTGATTTAGAGGTGGGTTGGTTACCTTTATTGGTTCGGCAAGCTTCAAACAGTAAAGTCCTGCAAGGACAACCTGGTTATTTTGAAGCGGCACAACAGGTTAGC
>CAZPAE010000011.1:0-14279 GCA_964584455.1 uncultured Thioalkalispiraceae bacterium | reverse complement strand
GCATGAACACCAGCTAATTGTTTGATAAACCACGACTTTTGGGGAATAGCGTTGCCACCCCAAGCGGGACATCGTCTCAAACACAACATATAGTGGATTAAAAGAAATTAGGCTAAAGTTGCAGATCTGTCAACTGTCCGTATAATAAAAAGCAGAAGTTTTTTACCCCCTTATAAATCAATAAGTTATGGATTCTTGTCGATATCTTGCGGATAGCCTGTGAATAACTTGTTCATAAATCGTACCACTATATCTTGTGCCTCTAATATGCACTTAAAAATCAACGCCTAGCCGGTAAGTGATCACTTACTTGATACGGATCAAGCACAACGCACTTGGGCATCACAAACTGGTTTTCAAGTCCTTGATCCTTTGGCCTGCGATCCTATATCCGGATCAGACATGATGATGTTGTTACCCATAGCGCGCTAACAGCATCCCGTTTGAACCGTTTACTATTGAGGAGCAACACAATGACATTAGTTCGTTATGAACCTTGGAGCTTATTGAATCAATTCAACAAAGAGCTAGATACCCTATTTAGACAACCCAGCAGCGACAATGCCGTGGCCACCAGCGACTGGCACCCCGCGGTGGATATTAAAGAGTCGGATAACGCCTTTACCTTGGTCGCCGATATCCCCGGTGTTGACCCGAACGATATTGAAATTCACATGGAAGACGGTGTGCTCACCATTAAGGGCCAGCGTGAATTTAACCAGGAAGAGGAACAAGAAGGCTACAAGCGGGTTGAGCGCGCTTATGGTTCTTTCTACCGCCGATTCAGTATGCCTGACACCGCCGATGCCGAGCGCATTAAGGCCACCAGTAAGCACGGTGTATTAGAAGTGGTGATTCCAAAACAGGAAAAAACCCAACCGCGCAAAATTACCGTGCAGCATTAATGCTACAACGCTAGCCACGCATAAGTTTGTGTTGTCTTATGCGTGGTTTGTGATGGCATTGTTAGTTTGGTTTGAACTTTTTGGTTTTAGTTAAGGTCAGTTGCAAGGAGGAAGACAATGAACACACTAGATCAACTACGTGACGGAATACATCGAGTGGTCGATAGTGTTACGGAAGGTTGGCAACATTTGCGTGATCGCGCCACCGGTGCCTTAACGCGCTTTACACCGTTAGCACGCAGTCAAGATAACAGCGTTGATGACCAAGCCATGTGGCGTGGCGCACGCTGGGCCATGTTAGCCGCCGATGTGGAAGAAAGCGACAATGAGATTTTGGTTCGTTTAGAAGCACCGGGTATGGAAGCGAATGATTTTGATATCACCATATCAGAACATAACTTGTATATACGCGGTCAAAAACATGCGCAACGTGAACAAAAAACACGTGAGTACCATATTATGGAACGCGCTTATGGTCGGTTTGAAAGGGTAATTCCTTTGCCGAGCTTTGTGGATGAAGATAACACCCAAGCAAATTATAAGCGTGGTATTTTAATGATTACATTACCAAAAATAGACGGTAAAAACCGACGAAAAATTAAGGTGGAGAGCTAATGCGACATATCAAAGGGCTAGTGGTTAGTTTATTTGTTTTTATATTCAGTTTTACCTCGTCACTCACCTTAGCCTCTTTGCCTTCTGTCGATAGCCAGGGTAACCCTCTCCCTACTCTGGCACCGATGTTGGAAAAGGCCTTGCCAGCGGTGGTCAACATTGCCACTAGCGGCAAGGTCCAAGTACAACAAAGCCCGTTGTTTAACGATCCCTTCTTTCGCCACTTTTTTGATTTACCCAAACAACCGCGCGAGCGTCGCACCCAAAGCTTAGGCTCCGGTGTGATCATTGATGCCGACAAAGGTTATGTCATAACGAATAATCATGTGATCCATCAGGCCGATGAAATTAAAGTAGGTTTACAAGATGGTCGCAGTTTTAGTGCCAAGTTAATTGGCACCGATCCAGAAACCGATGTAGCGATTATTCAAATCGATGCCAAAAACCTAACCGCCTTACCTATGTTCAACTCTGATAAATTACGCGTGGGTGATTTTGTGGTCGCCATCGGCAATCCTTTCAACTTGAAGGCCATTGGTAATCCGTTTGGTTTAAATCACACGGTGACCTCCGGCATTATCAGTGCATTAGGCCGCAGTGGTTTAGGTATAGAAGGTTATGAAGATTTTATTCAAACCGATGCGCCCATTAACCCCGGTAACTCCGGTGGTGCATTGATTAATTTACGCGGTGAGTTAATTGGTATTAACACTGCTATTTTTTCCCAAAGTGGTGGCAACATCGGTATTAGCTTTGCCATCCCCATCAACATGGTGCGCGATGTCATGCAACAGCTTATCGCCCATGGTGAAGTGAAGCGCGGTCGACTCGGCGCCCAAGCCCAAGACATTAATGCCGACTTAGCTCAGGCCTTTAATTTACGTAATGGTGTCAGTGGTGCGGTGATTACCCAGGTTGAGCCTAAATCTGCTGCCGATCGCGCCGGGCTAAAAGCCGGTGATATTGTGACCCGGATTAATGGCAAAGTAATTCGCAATGCCATGGATGTGCGTAATTCCATTGGTTTGTTGCGTATCGGCCAACAGGTAAAAATGACCATCTTGCGCGATAGTAAGGAAAAAGTCTTAATCGCCCAGATTGAAGAGCCCAAAACCACGCAAAAGCTGGGCAAGGGGCTGCATAAAAAGCTCACTGGGGCGCAATTTGCCGATATTAGCGAGGGCTCACGCCTGTATGGTCGTATCGAAGGGGTCCTGGTGACAGAAGTGGCCCGCCCCAGTGCTGCGGCACGCGCCGGAATTCGCAAGGGTGATGTGATTATTTCGGCAAACCGTAAGAAAATCAGCAACTTAAGTGAATTAAAACAAGCCATCAAAGGCCGAAACAAGCTACTTTTAAACATCCGACGCGGCAATTCTGCACTATTCTTATATCTATAGGCGTTATTTGTAACGTTATTTAACACAGATCCCCCCAGATCAGTGGGGTTTGTGCTGTTATCCATACTTATATATATATACGATATAGCCTTGGTATAACACGGTACAAACGCAATAGTGATCAACCCGGTATGATGTCACGGCTGTTCAAAAGTCCGCAAAGCGTACGCATCATGGCCTTACTGGCCATATTGCTGCTCGCCTCTGGCCTGATTCTATGGCACGCCATTAATCAGCATAACGCCTCTGAAGCTGAACGCACCCTGCAGGTGAAAACCGCGGTGGACGGTGCAGCGCAAGAAATCGCCCTATACCTGGAGAATCTACGCACCCAAGTCAGACGCATGGCGCAAAACCGCCGCCATGCCATCCAACAGCTTCTCTACAATCCCCAGGACAAGGTGGAGCGTCAAAACCTGGTGGATATATTTAAGAAAGTGCATCCGGATATTTTCTCGTTAATGCTGGCCGATGACTACGGCAACCTCATGCTCAATGATTACCAAGGTATCACCACCATTGATCGGCGCAATGCAATTCGTGATTTCGCTCTTCGCCCAAGCAAACACCCGGAAACCCAGATCTTTTCTCACCCTTCCGGGGATTACTTTGATTTATTTAACCGTGTACAAATGCCCAAGCATGATTACATTATCTTGTACATGACCTTCAAGCCGGAGGGTCTAATCCGTTTGCTTGAAACTAACCGAATGCATAATTACGACATTCTGTTACTCAATAAAGAAATCAGCAGCTTAGTTGAGTTAGAAAGTAAACCTAATGAGAGCCATGAAAAACAATACCTCACCGAGAATACCCAACGCTCCATTCGTTATAAAACCGAAGTACCCGGCACTAAGTGGTACATTGCTGCAGTACAAACTAATAACTACACCTTAACCCCCACCTGGTCGACCGCGCTATGGGCCTTTGGCTTATTAATGCTAATTGGTAGCACGGCATTATGGTTATTACACCGAACCGATATGGTCATCATGCAACAAAGTGGCGCCTTAAAACGCGAACAACGCCGACTCAACCATTTACAACAAACCACCATTTCTTCTGAGCTTAGCTTTCATGAAAAAGTGCGTGCGTTATTGGTGATGGGTTTAAATGAGTTGGGCATGGAGATTGCCATCTTATCCCGGGTAGAGGGTAATACCTACAGTATTGTGTCCGCGGTTAGCCCAGACAACTTATTACAACCGGGTATGAATTTAAACCTGGGTAATACTTATTGTCGGCATACTTTAAATGCAGGCCAACCGGTAGGGATTGAGCATATTGATGAAGGTACGCGGATTCATCACCCTTATCACAAAGGGGCGCGGGTAGAGTCTTACATTGGTACGGCATTGTATGTACGCGGTAAAGTGTATGGCACCCTGAACTTCTCCAGCAGCCAAGCTTATAAAGGTAAGTTTACCGCAGAGGATTTTCGCTTCTTACAAATTATGTCGCAATGGATCGGCTTGGAAATTGAGCGCCGCGAATCAGAACAACAACTGCAAACCAAAAACCAGCTACTAGAGTCCATTAGTCGCGCACAGTCGTATTTTATTTCCGATAACATTCAGCCTAATGCGATGTTTGATCAGATCCTCTCAGATCTGTTACTGCTCTCGCACAGTAATGTTGGTTTTATTGTTGAGGTGGTACATAAACAAGCACAAGCAGATGACGCACAAATTGAGATTCGTTCCATTGGCCAGCTGTATGAAGACAGTAACGAGCTCACTGGCTTAGTGGAAGAGATGATCAATAACACAACCCTAAGCGATCAACATAGTATCTTAAGCGAAGTGATTCATACCGGCGCCCCGGTGATCTCTAATAACTTAGACACCCACCGTTCTGTGCGCCAACTATCCAAAAGTCGACCGGGCTTAGATAGCTTCTTAGGGGTGCCCCTTTACTATGGTACTCAGTTGGTGGGGATGCTGGGCTTAATCAACAGCCCCGGCGGCTATCATGAATCTTTTTTATATACCTTAGCACCATTAGCTACCGCCACTGCCAACTTAATTTGGGCATTACGCAATGAACAACAGCGTATTGATACCGAGCGGGCACTACGTGACTCAGAAGAGCAATTAAAACTGGCCTTAGAAGGCGCCAATGATGGCTTGTGGGATTGGGATATTAACAGTAACGTGGCTTACTTTAGTCCCCGTTGGCAAACCATGCTCGGTTTTGACCCCGGTGAGATTAAACCGCATATTCAAAGTAAAGAAAGACTCATACACCCCGACGATATCGACCGGGTACAACAAACGCTACTCGGTCACTTAGCCGGACAAAGCACCATCTATCAAAGCGAACATCGGGTTAAAACCAAAACTGGCAAGTGGATTTGGATCCTCGATCGCGGCAAAGTAGTAGAACGCGGCACGTCTGGCAAACCGTTACGCTTGGTCGGTACCCACACCAACATTACCGAACGTAAAGAAGCCGAAGGCGCGATTCGCGAACGTGAAACCCGTATCGCGGCGATTTTAGATACCGCAGTAGACGGCATTGTTACCATTAGTGATCAAGGTATTATTGAAACCTTTAACCCTGCTGCAGAGAAAATCTTTGGCTATCAAGCTGAGGAAGTCATGGGGCGCAATGTGGGGATCTTAATGAGCCCGGAAGATCGCAAACTGCATGACACTTTTATTCAGCGTTATACCACCACCCGACAAGCGAAAATACTGGGCCAACGCCGTGAAGTAACTGGGTTACGTGCCGATGGCACCACCTTCCCCATGCAATTGGCAGTAAGTGAAATGAGCTTGGGCGATCGGTTTCACTTTACCGGCATTATTCGTGATATCACCCAAACCAAAGAAGCCGAACGACTACTGCAAGATACCATGGCCTTCAAACAAGGGATTCTCGATAGTGCCAAGCTGAGTATTATCTCCACCGATGCGCAAGGGGTGATTCAAACCTTTAATGCCTCGGCCCAACAATTACTGGGCTATAGCGAACGTGAGCTGATTGGTCGTGCCACACCAGAAATATTCCATGACCGGGCGCAAATTACTCAGCGCGCAATTCAGCTTAGTGAAGAGTTAGGCCAAACCATTTCCCCGGACTTTGAAGTCTTCGTAGCCAAAGCCCGTATCGGTATCGCCGATGAGCAACAATGGACCTATGTGAGTAAAACCGGCGATCGTTTCCCCGTATTACTGACCATGACGGCACTGCATGATCGACATGATCAAATTATTGGCTTCGTGGCTATTGCCCGTGACATTAGTCGCCAACAAGAAGCAGAAGAAGAAATTAGCCGCTTTAAAACCACCTTGGATATGACTTTAGACTGCGTGTTTATGTTCTCACCCAAAACACTGCGCTTTTTCTATGTCAACCAAGGCGCCATAGAGCAAGTGGGCTATAGCTATAACGAACTGCTACGCATGACACCCATCGATATTATCAGAGAGCTTGATAAGCAAAGCTTTCAGCAAATTCTCCAACCCATGATCGATGGTGAGCGTAATGCGATTACCTTTGAATCGTATCACCAACACCGCAATGGTACCTACATTCCGGTGGAAATCTTCTTGCAATACATTTACCCAGTAGACCAAGAACCACGCTTTGTGGCCATTGTGAGGGATATTACCGAGCGTCGCCGCAGTGCAGAGTCTTTAGCCCATGCGGAAGAACGCGCTCGGTTATTGCTGGAGTCTGCCGGTGAAGGTATTTACGGTTTAGATTTAGAAGGCCGTACTACTTTTGTGAATCCAGCAGCCGCACGCATGCTAGGCTACGACTCCACTGACTTAATCGGTAAACCGATTCATCAAATGATCCATCACAGTTATAAGGATAAATCGGTTTATCCTTATGAGTTTAGCCCGGTATATGCGGCAATCAGCGAAGGTAGTATTCAACGGGTGTCTAACGAAGTGATGTGGCGTAAAGATGGCAGCTCATTCCCCATTGAATACACCGTTACGCCGATTCGAAAAAACAACACCATTGCCGGTGCAGTGGTCATATTCAATGATATTACTGCACGGAAAAAAGTGGAGAAAATTAAGAATGAATTTATCTCCACCGTCTCCCATGAGTTACGTACCCCGCTCACCTCGGTACGCGGTTCATTACGCTTACTGGTAAGTGGTGCCGGTGGTGACCTACCCGAGCAAGCCTCCACCTTGGTTACGATTGCCAACAAAAATACCGAGCGCCTATTGCTGTTAATTAACGATATTCTCGATATTGAAAAAATCGAGTCTGGCAAAATGGTGTATCACTATAAATTACTACACCTACGCGAGTTTTTAGACACCGCGATACAAGCTAACAATGCTTATGGTGATCAATTTGGGGTGAGCTTTCGCATTACCCAATGCCCTGAAACTATTAAAATCTATGCGGATGAAGCCAGGCTAATGCAAGTGATGAATAACTTGCTCTCCAACGCTGCGAAGTTCTCTGACCAATGTGGCCAAGTGGAATTATCCGCGGTGAAGCGCTCGCACAAAGTCCGTATCTCGATTACCGATAACGGTAAAGGGATTCCACAAAACTTCCAAAAACATATCTTCGAGAAATTTGCCCAAGCGGATACTTCCGATACCCGCGCATTGGGCGGAACCGGTTTAGGCTTAAGTATTAGTAAAGCCATTGTGGAACAACACGGTGGTCGGATTGATTTTATCTCGCGTGTGAATATTGGTACCACATTCTTCTTTGATTTACCGGTATGGACCGATAACACCAATACCAATACCGCCTCGCTACCTAACCCAGCCAAGTATCGTATTTTGATCTGCGAAGATGATCCCGATATTGCGTTTATGTTACGCATGATCTTAGCTCAAGCCGGTTTTGATGCCGATACTGCCAGAACGGTAGAACATGCAAAAAAACTCATTAAAGAAGTAAATTACCTTGCCGTTACTTTGGACTTAGCCTTACCTGATGAACAAGGTCGCACTTATGACCCCGAAGGAGTCAAATTGATCAAAGAACTACGGCGACAAGATCGTACCCGTGAGTTACCGGTGATTGTGGTCTCCGCTATTGCCGACCAAGCTAAGCGCCGCTTAAACGGCAGTGCATTTGGTATTATTGATTGGTTAGAAAAACCGCTAAATGAAGATCAATTACTCTCTGCAGTAAAACAAGTCGCTAACCATAAACAAGGTTTACCGCGTATACTGCATGTGGAAGATGATCCAATTATTTATGATATGGTACGTGTGTTGTTACGCGGTCAAGTAGACTTAGTATTAGCCCCCAGCCTGCACGATGCAAAGCATAAACTACAAGAAGAAAGCTATGACTTAGTCTTACTGGATGTTGAGCTGACCGATGGCTCTGGCTTGGATTTAATTCGCGAGCTAAACGAAAACGAAGACATGCCACAAATCGTGATATTCTCTTCCCATGAAGTGGACCCCATGATCACCCAGAAAGTGAAAGCCGCCCTAGTGAAATCCAAAGACAACCGCGAGAAACTGATCAACATTATTATGTCAGCGATAAAAGAACGCGACACCGATCTTGATGCTCGACAACAACATATCAACTAGTCGCACCGTACCCATGGCAAACGAGCTACAACGCATACTGTATATAGAGGATGAGCCAGATATCCAAGCCATCGCCTTGATTGCCTTGGAAAGTATCGGCGGCTTCACCGTGGCAGTATGCTCCTCCGGCCCCGAAGCCATTAAACTGGCACCGCAATTCAAACCCGACTTACTGCTACTGGATGTCATGATGCCCGGCATGGACGGCGTCTCCGCCCTGCAAAAACTACGCGAACTGCCCGGCCTCGCCAATACCCCGGCGCTATTCATGACCGCGAAAGTACAACCGCAAGAAGTGGAACAACTACGCCAAGCCGGTGCCATGGACGTCATCCCCAAACCGTTTGACCCCATGACCTTGTCAGAGAATATCAAAAGCTTGTGGAATAAGTATCATCATTGATGGCAACTTTGTTAATTTTTTCACCTTTCCCCAAGAACCCTACCAGCAAAATATCAAGGGTAATAGTTACGGTTAGACCATCATGAATACCTAAGTTTAGCTTTATGTATTAACTAATAAAACAGACCGTAAGATTTTTTTAAGTATATATTTGCAATCTCATAATCATTAACTACCTTTATTAGATAAATAATGATAAATGAAATTAACATTTTCATATTTTTTTAATTTTTCATAAACATCAAGGGGGGCACAAACCACTTCCAGAAGTATTTTCTATCTTTCAACTAAATGTAGTTCTTATGCTTATACACAGAGATGGATAAATAAAGACATCATTTATATCTTTATCTTTTAAAAAGGAAAAAAAATGTTTGAATATACTCAAAAAATGGCTGCAATGACTAGTATAGTGTTAATTTGCTCTTTTTTTAGCGCACAAGCAATGGCAAGAAGTACTGCAACAGATACGAAAATTATTGGCGTTAATGTTCATGCCAATGGTGCAGTGGATATAAAAGTAGATGCTTCTGCTTATGATGGTACAGGGGCACCAAGCTGTTCTACAAATACCACTCAAGAAGCTATCTATATTGCTGATCCTGTCGATCTCAGTCATGAGGCGACTCAATTATTATATTCCCAAGCAATCTCAGCATATTTGAATAATAGAACCGTTACTGTTTTTGGCAATACAAGTAATAGTTGTGCTAATAGTAATAGTGGTCGCGAATTGATTGGTAATATCAGTTTTGAATAATGGCCCTTATACAGAGGCTTT
The DNA here is from genome assembly GCA_964584455.1 of uncultured Thioalkalispiraceae bacterium. Classification (GTDB taxonomy): domain Bacteria; phylum Pseudomonadota; class Gammaproteobacteria; order UBA6429; family Thiohalophilaceae; genus CAZPAE01. The sequence goes on along the minus strand of CAZPAE010000011.1, from coordinate 4,635 downwards.
ACACACATCCGAGGTCGTTAATACGACCTCGGACTCCGCATATACTATAGTACAACCATTAATTTAGGTCTTTATTCATAATTTATAAATAAAATCACGCTTCAGCTATTCTCCTTTTCGTTTCCTTATAAATATAGTCTCTAGGTTTTTTAGCCGATAATACTGCTAGAAAACATTAAGTGCTTTTAATGAGTATCATTACTAATCTATAGATAATACCAATTAACTAGATAAGTGAACTTTATAGCATCCTCCTATCGCCACTTATTAGCTACTTTTTCCTTTTAAAGAACCAACTTAATTTTATAACCAATACCTATGGGATTGATAAAAACAAAGTCTTGGACGAATAACTGACCATTGATTAGGCTGATGGTCAGTTCATGCTCGGATTGTTTCATCGCAATCAACGATAAAAAATCAACGCTGAACATAACGAGTTTTGATGTTGTGCATCGCTTTGTTTTTCCTCCCGCAGCTGAAGCGATGTCAAAACAGAATGAACCACGAAGGGACTCACCGGTCGGGTGACGAAGTCCTGGGAGGGGATCCGCACTAGTCTACCTCGTGCAAAACAGATGCGATGTCTGTTACTCGCCGGATATATCACAACACAGGGCTTGATCTCATATCCATTGAGGAGGAGGAATTCATGACTACGCACAAATTGACATCGTGTATCTTGGCTGTAACGGCATTTGCATGGACGCAAAGCGCTGCTGCAGTGGGTTTACCCGATGTCGCTAATGCCCATACGGGCAAGCAGTTAAACAGTAAAAGTAATCTGACTGATGCACTTAAAAGTGGTAAACCAGATTTGATGTTACGGCTTCGTTATGAAGACGTGGACGATAGTATTCCCGCAAGCTCGGCCCTAGCAGGCACCGGCAGCGCTGATTTACTCAGCATACGGACTAAGTTAGGTTACAGTAGTGCACGCTTTCATGGCTTTTATACGCGTTTAGAGTTTGAAGCCAATACCCGCATAGGCGACGATAACGCGTTTAATATCGACGAAGATTTTACTTTCCCACCTGGACCAGCGGGCTCACGGATCGCAGAAGGCCACGCAATTATTCCTGATAATGATTTTGAAGAGTTCAATGAAGCTTATATCGGCTGGCGTAGTGCCACCAGTGGTTGCCCTAACTCACCGGAAGGTTGTAATGGCGCGACCACGGTTAAATTAGGACGGCAAACGATTATTTATGATAATCATCGCTGGGTGGGCAATATTGTATGGCGCCAGAACCATCAGTCCTATGACGCTATTCGTATTGATAATACCTCTGTCTCCAAGCTTGGCATTTCTTATACCTATTTGGATAAGGTCAATCGTACCTTCGGGCCAGACTCTCCGTTTAAAGAGTTCCAGATGGATAACTCGCACTTAATCAATGTGTCTTATCAATTTCCTATGGGTAAATTAATTGGTTACGGTTATCTGTTAGATTTTGAAGACAACCCTTTAACCCCATTTACCGAAGGCGTAGGTGCTATTGGGACACCAGGGCTGGCTAACTTTGACTCTGATACTTGGGGCGTGCGTTTTGTGGGTAAGCACTCCATGAGTGGCGGTACAGCCCTTTTATATGAGTTAGAGTTTGCTAATCAAGATCCCAGTAACGATGCTGGCCCTACTTTATCGGATAATAACTACTACAACATTGAGTTCGGTAGTGCCTTTAAATTAGCTGGCAAACCTGTTGTGGTCAAAGTGGGCCATGAAGTACTCGAAGGCAATGGTGTGAACTCATTACAAACACCATTGGCCACTGTTCATGCCTTTAATGGCTGGGCGGATAAATTTGTAGGTGCTCCTGGTGGTACAGCCACACCGGCTGGTGGCTTGGAAGATACCAGTCTGACCGTTGTTGTTAAAGGTTTAGCTGGTCCTTCTAAACTTGTTTTGCAATACCACGACTATAGCGCTAATACCACAATAGGTGGTGTCAGTGATTATGGTGATGAATGGGGTGTGTTATTTGCCAAACCGTTTCCGAAAAACTGGCTTGTGTTAGCGAAATACGCCAGCTTTAGCGATGGTGGTGATGGTTTTAGTTTTGATACTGAGAAGTTCTGGTTAATGGCACAATTCCAGTTTAAATAATCATGCACATTAATAAAGATAACCTCCAAGCAAAGACCTTAGGGAGGTGCAAGCCTCCCGCTTTTTTTGCAGTGCGGTTGAAAAAGATTACACAGCTTCAGTCCATCTTACCTCTGCCACACCAGTGCCTATATCGGTTTATCATGGGGATGCCGATAGCACTGGCCCTGCCTCTACTGGCCACACCTGCCTTCGCTTATGATGTGAATGAGCAAATTTCTGTCAGCGGCGTCCTGGCGGGCGCCGGCCAGTACCAAAATTTGTCCGATGTGCCGGGGTTTAAAAACGGTTGTGAAGCCGCATTACCTTTTCAATTAGAGATTCATCACCGGCACGGTGATCATCATGAGGTATTTTTTAAATTCGGTTTTGCCAATGGTAATGGCATTAATGCGAAATCACCTTTTAGTTTATCGCCCTGGGCAGCGGATTTAGAAAATGATCTTAAAGATATCAATGGCCGTAATCGGGATAATTTATTAACGGCCTGGTATAAACATTCATTTGCATTGGGCAACGAACAACAGCTCGGTGCAACACTGGGGATTATTGATGCTACTGATTACTTGGATGAGAATGCCTATGCCAATGATGAGTTTACCCAATTTATGAATAGCGCCTTGGTGAATGGGCCGATACTCTCGTTACCTTCTTATGATTTCGGTGCTGCTGCTGAATGGGATCAAGGTGCTTGGTCGTTACGCGGTGTCATTATGGATATCGGACAAAATGACGATGGCCATCGCTACCAATTTTATGCTGTGCAGCTCGCTTATAGTGCTGACCATACATTAGGGCCAGGGACATACCGCCTTGTGTTGACCCGTCACAGCGATGCGTTTCTTAATCCAGCAGGCAGCAATAAAGAAAACCTCAGTGCCGCACTGATTTCATTAGATCAAGCACTAGGCGATAACCTTGCAGGGTGGCTGCGCATTGGTACCCAAGCGGATGATGCCGCAGTAGATCATGATACGCTGTATGCGGCAGGCATCGATATTCATGGTAGTACCTGGGGACGAGTTAATGACAATATCGGTATAGGTGTCGCCCAATTGGACGGTGGCAATGGCAACATTGATCGGACACAGCTAATCGAAACCTATTATCGTATGCAGTGCAATGAGATGCTGGGACTGACTGCTGACGTTCAATATCAAAAGGATGATTATCGGGTAAGCCAAGGTCCAGATGGTTGGATTATCAGCTTACGCGCTGTGGCGGAGTTTTAAACAAACTAACGTTTTCTAACTTATACTATATATATAGTATAAGTCGGACAATCACCTTATTAATGGTACAACTACCCCCCACGACGATGGAGATCACGCATACTATCGCTCAAATGTTGGCCAATCAAAGACACTTAGCGCAAGCCTTCTTGTGTTCCTGGCTGACATGCCAACTTATACATTCTGCCAATCCCTCCCTTGGAAGGTGGCGAGGTAGCAATATCACGGCTGGCTGCCGTAAAGGCATTGGATAAACCAATCAATAAATGCTGATTTTCTGGCCGATCTAATTCCTGCAGCAAGTGGACTAAACCGGCGTTACGGGTTAATCGATCTAAAAGCGTGATCCCCTCGCTTAAGGCCGAAGCCAAACGTGAAACCATATCATCGGTCAGTGCGTCACGTGCAGCAGTCACCAGTGTAGCAAGTTCAGCTAACCGAGCTAAGTCATTGTCACTTATGTCTGTACTCAATGGTGGTTGTGTTTCAGTTGTCATTGTGAGACTTCCTCTTGCTTAAAGCAGTCCGCGCACACTCGTCCAATACATCTTGTTATAAGACATCTTAAACCAATGCATTGATTTGTTTGGTGGCTTTAGATCAGGTGGGTTGAGATAATTAAACATCGCATAAGTCGCTTTATCATGACCTGCCTCGATAAAACAATAGACCTTGCCATCATATTCGCTAACGGGTGTTCCTATCTTAACAATCGATGCAATATTTTCTGCGATCACTTCTGCTTCAAAATGGGCAGCTGAACCGGTTTTACTAACAGGTAGGTTAGTCGTATCACCTAATACATAAACATTATCGTGCCCTTCCATAGTGAGCTTATGACGGTCTGTTGGGATCCAGCCGCCCTCACCTAAGGCATTTTTTTCAATAACTTCCATACCGCGGTGAGCCGGAATGGAAATGAGTAAATCATACGCATACTCGGTGCCTTCTAAACTTTTAATTACTTTGTTTTTAACATCGACTTCATCAAGATTAAACAAGGTCTCATATTCCACGCCCATGCGCTGAAATTCAGGCTCAGCCCATTTGGCCACGTTTTCGATACTATGAATCCGATTAATGGGGTAGTGGTATTTAATCTCTACCTTATCTCGAATACCACGCGCTTTAAAATAATCATGCAATGAAAATGTCACTTCAACCGGTGCAATGGGACATTTATGTGGCACACCGACAACAATCGCGACTTTGCCACCGTGAAAGTCGCGCAGACTTTTATACATTTTGACTGCGCCCTCTTCAGTATAAAATGTCTCAGCACCCTCGACTAAC
>CAZPAE010000010.1:0-14462 GCA_964584455.1 uncultured Thioalkalispiraceae bacterium | reverse complement strand
GCAAAAGATTGTGCGTGGCCAAGTTTTGGCGGGTGAAGCACGTATCGATGGTCGGGATACCAGAACTGTGCGTCCGATTACTGTCAGAACCGGCGTATTACCGCGAGCACATGGCTCAGCCTTATTTACCCGTGGTGAAACCCAGGCCTTAGTCGTTGCCACTTTGGGGACCGAAAAAGATGCACAAATTATTGATGCCCTAGAAGGTTCTTATCGTGATGCCTTCATGTTGCATTACAACTTCCCCCCTTTCTCAGTGGGTGAAACTGGCCGTACAGGTAGCCCTGGACGCCGTGAAATCGGTCATGGTCGTTTAGCTCGCCGTGGTGTAGCCGGTGTCATGCCGAAATTAGAAGACTTCCCTTACAGCATTCGCGTGGTATCAGAGATTACTGAATCCAATGGTTCAAGCTCTATGGCCAGCGTGTGTGGTAGTTCATTAGCCATGATGGATGCGGGTGTGCCGACAGCAGCACCGGTAGCCGGTATTGCCATGGGATTAATCAAAGAAGGGAATGATTTTGCCGTCTTGTCCGATATCTTAGGTGATGAAGACCACCTTGGTGATATGGACTTTAAAGTGGCCGGTAGCGCACAAGGTGTTACCGCCTTGCAAATGGATATCAAAATTGACGGTATTACCCAGGAAATCATGGAGATTGCCTTGGGGCAGGCAAAAGAAGGCCGTATGTTTATCCTTGATAAGATGAACGCGGTGATTAATGAGCCGCGTCAGGCTATGTCACAGTATGCGCCACGCTATGTCACCATGAAAATCAATCCTGATAAAATTCGCGATGTAATTGGTAAAGGTGGTGTAACCATTCGTGCCATTACCGAAGAAACCGGTTGTTCTGTGGATATTACCGACGATGGTGTCGTGAAGATTGCTTCCAATGACTCTGCCGCAGCGGAAGAAGCGCGTCGTCAGATTGAGCAACTCACAGCAGAGGTAGAAGTGGGCAAGATTTATGAAGGCCGTGTTGCCAAGCTGATGGATTTTGGTGCTTTTGTGACGATTCTGCCGGGCAAAGATGGTTTGGTCCATGTTTCCCAGATCTCTGAGCAGCGAGTTGAGAAAGTGAGCGATGAGCTGAACGAAGGGGACATGGTCAAAGTGAAGGTCTTGGAAATCGACAAGCAAGGCCGGATCCGCTTGAGTATGAAGGCAGTTACTGCCCCTGCGTAGTCATCCACTATAACATTATTAAAAAAAGGCCCTTAGGGCCTTTTTTTGTGCACGTAATTTGCATTTTTCTGTACACCAAGACCTAGAAACAAGAAAAGAGGTGGCAGATGCAATTATCGAAATGGGGTGGATTAGTCTTAGCAGCCTGGCTACTGACCAGCTGTAGCTTTTTTACACCGCAACCGGCACCGCCGGATGAAATGAATAGCGTCGATGCGGCACTATTATATGGTTACATCGAAGCCGATGAAGATGCTATCGAGCGGGTTGATATCGTAGAGTTTGGCCGCATTTACATTCCGCCGTTTACCTCACCACCGCGTGTGCTCGTTTATGACAATGGTATTTTCATGGCAGAGAATATCAAACCTGGCAGCTATGTGATTTCAGGTTTTCGTTCCGATCGCAATCACTATAACCTGTCCCGTAGTAAGAGACAGACTTACCAGCGTATCTTTAGAGTCCAGCCAGGTGAAATGGAATACATGGGGGCATTTAATTTACGTGTCACCAAGAAAGGTAAAATTAACTTTGGTGATTTTAAAGTAAGCGAGTTACGCCGTCCGCAAGAAAGGGATGTGTTGAAACATTTATATCACATTACCGAAGGTACTGTGTGGCAAGATAAAATTGCACGGCGGCTCAAAGCATTACGGCAGTAAAAATTATATGTTAGCACGTACCATTTTTTCGAATGCAGTAACAAATGTTTTTAGCGCATCAACCGTAACGGTAAAAGCAAACTCAATACTTTGTGTGACATTATTTACTTCAGTAATAAAACCAGAGGTTAGGATAGTATCCTGGCCAAAGGGTTCAAAACGAATATAATTATCGGTTTGTAAATTGGTCAGTTCAGCCCGGCTGTGTGGCTGGCTAATCATAACATCGTGTATTTTGGCAAGAAAGAACTCATCGTTATCAAAACCAAACTCTCGTTGGCACATAAAACCATTTGAATTAACATTGAGCTCACAACGGTAAGTTCCATCACCAAGGTAGGTGATTTGGTTTAAAAGCAGTTCCCCCGTTTTATCTTGGGCTACCAATTTAAAGGAAGTCGTTTTTTTTGTCATGATTAAATTCTGAACGTTAGGTTAGTTGTGATCTTTATCTTCTTCTTTACCATAGGGGAACTTTATGTGCCCGTAGCGGATGACCAGAACGGTCAATGCTATAACGAGTGTTGATACTGCAACCGCAATAATACGTGCATAATCCATATCTTTCATATCCAGAATCATGTAACGGGCTAAGGCAACAATGGCAATATAAAGCGGTATGCGAATAGGTAATTTGCCGGATTCCATATAAATGTAAACCATGGCCAATACCTCTAGATAAATGAACAGCAATAGCAGGTCAGCTAAGCGTACGTTTTGTGCATCAACCATGATCTTGATCTCAATGCCGATAGCGATAATGGTAGAAATGGCAATCACCATAAGACCAATATCTTGCACTACAACAAGTAGCTTTTTACTGATGGTTTGGAAAACCCGCATATTCCCTCCAGGCTCAATGAGAAAATGAGTGTACCGTAAATCTATTATTGATAGATAGTATGGCAGAATATTAGCGTAAGGCCATGCAAAATTGCCTATCCTTGTTTCTAGCGATCAATAAATCATCACTGAATGAGCTTTGTGATATATCTTTTCAGTATTGTTACTTTTTAACAGGTAACTCTTCATGTTTGGGTAGTTCGCTTGCTTCTTGATACCAAGTCGCTCGAGAACCCCAGAAAATATTCTGAAATGGTTTAATGTCAGGAGCATGATCTAAGCTTCCAGCCGGGACAACAACTGCCTTTTTAGTTTGGCCCATCCAGGGTAATGATGAACCACAGTTCTTACAGAACCCCGTCGCAAAATGTTTTGCATCTTCCGGTTCATAGCGGCCGACGTATTCTTCACCGCTCGTCCACTTAAAATGCTCTGGTGCCACTAATAAATTAGCAGCATGGGCACTACCGGTAAATTTTCTGCAGCGTGAGCAGTGACAGTATTGAAAAATACCGAGATGTCCGGTGATGGTATAGGTGACTTTCTGGCAAAGACAACTGCCAGTGATCGGTGCTTGTGACATGATGAAAACCTCGAATAGTCATTTATGCAGTAAGCATATTACTGAATTCGATTATATTATCAAAATGTGCGTAGGCATCCGAGTGGGTTTGTTGGCCAACAAGAATACAGTCTATTTTGGCATTTTGGGCACCACCAAGGTCGCGCCGTGCAGAGTCACCAATGACAATGGCTTCAGAAGGTTGTCGATTTAATTGAACTAAAATTTGCTCAAATGGCTCGGGAGCAGGTTTCACTACGCCATGATCAGAAGAGAAAGATAAGGCAGAGAATAAGTCAAAAATACCTGCCTGCTTGAACACATTTAACCAATACGATTTAGGAGACCAGATATCAATAACAGCGGCGAGGGTGAAGTGCTGTTTTAATTGGTGCAGGGCAGTAGCATATTCCTCAGGAATATGGCCTAGTTCATGGAATGCAAAAGTATGGATGATATTGGTTATTTCTTTTTCGTCTAATTTGTAAGGTAAAGCTTGATCAATGGCGGTAGCCAGTGAAGGAAAGCAGTAGCGATATTTTTCATCTGGATAACGGAGCGCCATGTAATCATAGACAGTACGAATAATACTATTTACCTGTTCAGCGGATAGTTCGCCACAATATTCGGCATAATGCTGAGAGAAGTCTTCTGCATCGCCAAAGCGATCTTCACCAAACATGAAGGTGCTATTCATATCGAGCAAAAGTACGTTTTTGTTTTCTATCATCATTTATTGCTCATAACAGTCGCATAGTGCTACCCAAATTGGTTATCAACCCGTGGTCGGATCAAGATGGGAAGATAAATAAAAATAAATAGACCAAAAGCTAAAATCCACATGGCTTGAGATAAACCAACCCAAATGAAGTAATGTGTCATATCAAACAGTGGGAGTATGACTCGAAAGACTGTAGCTAATAATAAAATACCAATGGCATAGGCTAATGTTTTAGGTGGAAGTTGAATATTTCTACCTGTGTGGCCGAGTGATACGCGAGCCATCATACCCATTGTCATTACTCCTATGCCCCCAACGGCAAAAGCATGTAATGCAAGAGAGGTAAAAGTACCAAGCAAGTAACTGGTGGTGTGTAGCAAGAAACCTAGACAAATAAATCCATAAGATAGATACAGGCTCCATAATAAAGGACGAGCCCAAATCCCGGGTGTATGCCAACCAATGAGTTTTATTGTATTTAGAACGAATAGGATAAAGGCAATACTGGCGTTAACGGTGGGTTGTATCCAAATTAGTGAGAAAAATAAAAAACTAATAAAGAGTATTAGGTTGGTTATATCTAACCATCGAGCCTGGAATAGGCGAACAGGGTAGTTAATACCTTTCTCAATAAAAAAAGGTAGGACTCTATTGACCATGAGGATGATTAAACCCATTATTAAATATAAACCACCATACACTCCCCAAAGCAAACCATTTGCGACTATGTTGAAGGCGCCAAGATAGAACATGAAGTTACACAAAATAAGTGCGCTAAGAACACCTAAAATGAGTGACTGTTTCCACTGGCGAGTTTTAACGACAGGTGTAGTGACGGCTAATAATAACAAAACTGAAAATAGCATGTCGAAGATACTGGCTATGATCAAATAAGTATCGCCAAATAGGAAGAATAGCCGTGCGATAAACCAGAAACTAAAAAGCAAGGCCAATGGTTTACCATAAACCGTTTGTACCCCGGTCCAGTTTTTTACCGCAGTTAGCAAGAATCCGGCAATAACCGCCATGGCATAGCCGTATAGCATTTCATGGGCATGCCAATAGTGGCTAGTGAGCTGCTGAATAGGTATGGGAAGTTGAAATAGAAAAACGGCAGCCCAGATAAACATGGCAACGATGGCAAAAATACTGGCAGCTAGAAAGAATATTCTGAAACCTAGGTTAAATAACGCAAACTGGGGCAGCGACTGATGTGTTAAATCATTGATATTAAGGTACATAGGGGCCTCACAGTTATTGTTCTGATCACCAGCAGCATGATGAATAAAATAGTACTAAAAGCAAGATTTGATATTGATGTATATCAATATTGCTATGAGTTTATGGCGAGGATAAAACCAACCTGTTTTGTAGGATAGTCAATATAATAGAGCAAAGCCCCAGGTTAAAGGCTTGATTGCAATCACAATAATGGTGGATTGTGGGGCTAGGGTGTTAGTGACATAGTCCGTTTTTAGCTCAGGTATGATGATGCTTCGGCAGGCTTTTCTGTAATATGAGATAGCCAAGGACGCCTGATGCGAGTGAGCCGATAATAATACCTAGGCGTTCATCAAACATAAAGTTTACGCCAGTTTCCTCGAACGCGAGTGAGCCAATAAACAAACTCATGGTAAAACCCACACCACATAATGCTGATACACCATAAAGGGATAACCAGGACATATCTTTGGGACGTTCAGTAAAGCCGAGCTTGATACCAAGCCAGCAAAAGAAGAATACCCCCAGTTGCTTGCCGACAAATAAACCTAAAGCAATGCCCATGGGAATATCATGTAGCACTTGCTCCATGCTTAAGCCAATGAGGTTAATACCTGCATTACAGAACGCAAATGTGGGTAAGATAAAGAAGGCAACAATGGCATGTAGATCTGCTTCCATCATTTTAAGCGGGGAGACTGATGGATCTGATTTGCTACGTATTGGAATAAACATGGCGAGTATGACACCGGCTAGTGTTGCGTGTACCCCCGATTTGAGCAATGCAATCCACATAATAATGCCAAATACGATATAGGGGCTTTTTTCTGTAATACCGCGTCTATTCAGAACAAATAAGATCGCAATACAAACAGCACTGACCGCTAAGGCAAGGAAGGAAATTTTGCTAGTATAAAAAAGAGCAATAATTAAGATGGCCCCAACATCATCAAAAATAGCTAACGAGGTAAGAAAGATCTTAAGGCTAGTAGGTACGCGTGAGCCTAATAATGAGAGAATACCTAATGCAAATGCGATATCTGTTGCGGCAGGGATAGCCCAACCTTTTATGGCTATTTCATCATGTTGATTTAATGCGATATAAATTGCTGCCGGTACAACCATACCGCCGATGGCACCCAGCCCGGGCAGGATAATATTCTTCTTTTCTGATAATTCGCCTTCTAATACTTCACGTTTTAATTCAAGGCCGATTAAAAAGAAGAAAACAGCCATTAAGCCATCATTTACCCATAGGAGTAATGGCTTGGCTATTTCAAATGTACCAACCTGAATGGCAACCGGTGTATCGAGTAATAAGGTGTAATATGTTTCCAGTGGTGAATTAGCTAGGATCAAAGCTAATATGGCTGTCATCATTAACAGAATCCCAGCAGCGGATTCTTGTCGGAAAAATCGAGTAATAAACGATTCAGTTGGCATTATTCATTTCCATTAATGTGGCTGGTTAGCTTTAATCGCAGCTAAAACACCATCCCAAAAAGCAAGGCGCGCATTGACAGCCGTTTCTGCCGCAGCAATAGCTTCTTGCACTTTATTAGTATCATCGGCACAGAGTCGATTTAATAATCGTAATGATAAGGGCGCGTGAAAATCCTCATCTAAGTGAATGTGCCGGTTTAGATAAAAGTGAAAAATAGGTGCGTCGTGTTCTGATACGCCTATATGTTGTAGTATAGATCTAAACATGCAGGGGATAATATGTTCTCTGCCCAGTGCCAGAGCAGCAGCAACTTCATGGGGTTTATTTTGATGAATAAAACGGAATGTGGTGCTGGTAAATTGCTGAGAAGGGCTGGGCACCGTTGCTAATGCTAAAGCATCATCAATACCTTGTTCAGCAACTGTTTTGATGAAACTATTTGATGCCGTAATATCTGCGCCAATTTCTGCCATGGCTCTTTGGTAAAGCTCAAAATGGCTTGAAAACTGATTACCCTCATGGGTTTGGTCAGATTCTTCCTCTAATACAAGTTCATTAATAAAACGCCTAACGCTGGCATCACCTTGTGGTACCCAAGGGTAAATAGTCGGTGCAACAATAGACTGTAGATATTTGATCAACGACATAAAGTCCCATACCGAATAGACATGATGCTCCATAAAACATTGTAAGTCTTGGATACTTGCAACAGCTTCGTATATGGGGTGTTGTTCAAGGCGGTTTTTAAAGTGGCTAATAACTTCTTTACTAATTTCGTTTTGCATAACTACAGTGCTTGTTCGTGAAAATGGCAGCCCGGTTGAAAATATAATAACAACACTGGGATTGCCCCATGATACTCATTAGCGGGCTTATTGAAAAGCGACTTGGTTTTTGCCGTTGGCTTTTGCCGTGTAAAGTAAGTTATCTGCTGCTTTTATTAGGTCTTTTTCGTCTGTATTAGGGCTCGGGTACATCATTGCAAGACCAATGCTGGCAGTAACCGTGGGACCTGTAGGTGATTTTTCATTGGGTATTTTTAGCTCACGTATGTCATTTAGCAGCCGGGTCACAATGGCTAATGATTGTTCAAGCTGTGTATTGGAGAAAATCAAAGAAAATTCTTCTCCCCCGTAGCGAGCACAGAAGTCACCGGGACGGTTAGCGTACCTAGCCAAAACTTCACCAATTTTGATCAGGCATTCGTCACCGGCCTGGTGACCATAAGTGTCATTAATCAGTTTAAAGTGGTCGATATCTATAATAGCGAGAGAGATAGGGAGGTTTAAACGGGCACAACGACGCCACTCTTGGTTGATGAACATATTAAAGTCACGGCGGTTAGGAATATTGGTTAATCCATCAAGCCGACATAGGTTGAATATTTTCTCTTCGGCTTGTTTGCGTTCCGTAATGTTTTGGTGGGCAATGACGTAGTAAATGGTATTTTTATAGTCAAAAGGTTGAACACGCATCATATACCATCGTTGTTCATCCATTTTATGGCATGGGTACTCAAAGTAAAATGAATCAAGGTCGTTTGCCATAACTTTACGGATGCCTTCTGCTGCAGATTGTCCGTACTCTTCGCCATTTCGTGCAGAGTTATCACACACATCTAGGTAATTAATGTTGTGCCACTCTTCTTGTGATACGTAGTCATTGTTATGACTAAAGTTTATCCATGCTTGATTCACAAAGATGATGCGGCCTGTCCGATCAATCACCACAATGTGTTCGGATAATGAATCGATAATTAATTTTAAAAAGCTATATGACTCTACCATTTACTTTTTTTATTGCTTTGGCATGTCTGATGCACGATATTCTATTTTCATTTGTTAGATGGCTAATCTAAGCGAATGGTTCAAACTAATCGTGTGCTGTGAACAAGATATTGAATGCTGCTTATTCTTAAACATAGGCGAGAGAATAAAATGTTTCAATGTAAAGCGTTCAGTTAATTATCACTTTGACCACTAAATGTGATTTGGGAATGTATGATATAAGAGCAGTTAATGGGTGATAGTAATTTAAGCACCAAGGAGTGGAAGATGTTTTCGCTTATGATAAGTAAGAGAAAGAAACAGGCAATGTTTTAAGATTTTTTTCGGTATTTTATTTTTTGCTAATAATACAATGGCCCGGTTGCCTTCGAAGGTTAATTGGTTTGGATAAAGTTGTTTAAAGGTATCGATTAGTTTAGTTTGACAATTAAAATAAATAGCATAACAGGGTGGTTCGCCGGTCTTATAACTAATCCGAATAGTGCTACCATTTTTTGTTAAATAACTAGGTTCTCCCCATTTTAGGGTTTCTTCTATTGCGCCAATCTCGTCGTATTCTGATGCAACGTCAAATATAAGTTGCCTTAAGACGAGTAGCTTTTTACGGATGGCTGGGGTGTATTGCTGAAAGACTTTATTTACAGAAGAAGGCGGAGTAGGTGCCATATTATTGCCAGACTAGTTTATTTACGAAACTCAGTTGGTTGTTCTATTTCATAAATGGCATCGGCAATATCATCTAACTTCTTTTCTAGTACTGCCTGTGCATCATGCAAGCCAAGATTATAGTAATAGGCTCCGACTTCTTCTGAGAAAAAGTCCAGTAAAAACTCAGCATCAAAGCGACTAATCTCTTGTTCTAGCTCTTCACGAAAGTAGAGTTGGATTTTTGTCACAATGGTACTGATTTCATCTTTAGAAAAGCTAATCTTAGGCATAACCTAATACTATTCCATTTCCCAAGGGGAGCAAATGTCAATGAGACAGCTATTGGGGTCTTTAGTTAAAAAACGACGCTGACCGTAAAACTCATTACGAGGCTCTTGAATAATAGGTGCCTGCATTTCTAATGCTTTTTGATAGGTGGTATCCACATTATCGACCACAAAGGTAACATACATGCCCGTTGGGGTGGTTTGATAGTCTTTGGGAATAAGCTCGTGATCCCGTTGTATGATGCCATACTCAACTTCGTTATTGTCAGGCACACATAATTGTACATACCAATCGCTGTCGTACTTAACACTTAAATTGAGTAGTGATACATAGAAATCTTTGCTTTTGGCAAGATCGTTGGAACAAATATTAGTAAGAATTCGCATGGTTTATTCACCTTCCTTTTATGAGACGAGTAATATCCCATATCGCGTAAGAGATAAAAATAACCGAAAAGAGGACACCCGATAAGGCATCTTTTCCTTTGTCGCCACTACTGAATAACGAAAAATCCGCAATCTGTGCATCCTGTAGGATGGCAAGAAGCAGATATGTACCTGCTAGCAATAATAATCCGTCAAATAAAATGCGTATACCACGATAGATAGCATTCTTTATATCCATATTAGTAAGGAATGATACCCTTCTTTTTCAAAGCCGCCATCACTAGTTGTTTTCGTAATGGTAGTTCAGCGCTGGAATCAATTTGTATGTTATTGGCAAATAACCAGGTATTAGTTTTGGTCTCAATATATCCTACATACCAACCATGTGACGGTGTGGTACGCGTTGCCCATCCGGTTTTGGCATAGAGTGTGTAATCTGGTGTTTTTTCTACTAACATGATTTTTTTTAGTAGTGTAAAGTGTTCGTGTTTGAAGGGTAAGTCTTTATTGTAAAGCTTCCTTAGAAAACGAACTTGACCTAGTGTTGATATACGAAGATCGCCTTCTAACCAAAAGGTAGTAAGTTCACTGCCGGTTTTTTCATTACCATAATGTAATTGCTTAATATAATGCTGATATTTTTGCTGCCCGATATTTGCCGCAAATTGTTGGTAACACCAGACGCAGGAGTAAGTGAAAGCGGTATGAAGTGTTTGATCTTGATTCCAAACAGCAAGGTCTCGTTTAATACCATCCCACTTTATTGGTGTCTTATCATGTTGCACAATACCCTCATTGAGTGCAATTAGTGTGTTAGGGATTTTAAACGTGGAAGCCGGCAAAAAAGCCTGTTGTGCACGTTGAGGGTTGTGCAAATAGAGTTTGTTGCCATCCAATGAAGCAATAATTAGCGTGCCATTGACATTGGCTTCAGCATAAAGCTTGCTGATATCTGGATCCGAGGCCCAACTGGCCATCGGCTGTAAGATAAAAATGGCGAGTAGGGCAATAAAGTTAAGAGGCTTTTGCATACAGATTGATTATTCCGTTATCAGAGCAATGATTACTTACAACCAGCGACGAGTTTGTTTTTTATACGCAGTATATTGTTCACCAAACTTATTTTCCATGACGGTTTCTTCAAATTGAATATACCAACGATCTGTGACAATAAAAAATAATATGACAAACAGCCATGCTGAGGCGGTACCCAATAATATCGCGATACCCATGAGTGCCACAACAAAACCTAAATACATGGGATTACGGCTATAGCGGAATAGGTTTTCGGTTACCAGAATATCGGGGTCATTAAAGGTCTTGATGTTGGTGCCTATTTTGTTGAATAGGTTGGAGCCCATAATGGCAAGGCTGAGTCCAATGACAAAAGGGATAAAACCTAACAATGTCCATGGGAAATTAAGCCAATTTTGTAGCGGAAGCCACCACCAAAAAATGCCCATGCCGATAAGACAAATTAAAAATAGTGTGGGGGGAAGTACCTTTTTCATTGTTGTACATTCTCAATGACATATACGTTACGTTGTATCATATATACCAAGGGATATTAGCTCAAGAGAGAATGCCTTGTGAAATCGCTTTTTGTAATTTTGCTTCTATAACCTGCCATAATGGCTGGCTACCAGTACTGATACGACTATTTACAGAAAAAACCTGTTCTTTTGAGATCTGGTTTTCTTTCCAGCTATGCCCCTGGCCGTGCAAATTATGTAGTAGTGGCGGGAGCCGATCGATAGCACGGGCATAGCGTGCATCGGCTGTATCGCCTGCCTCGAATTCATGCCACAAATCAATATACGTTTGCGCCTGCCTTTGTGGTAATAGTTGGAGAATACGAGTAAGGCCGTTTGCCTCCTTGGCTTTCTGTTGTGGCGTTTGCGCGGTATAAACAATGGTATCGCCCGCGTCGATTTCACCTAGATCATGTATTAACAACATTTTGATAACACGGTCGATATCAATCTCATCATTCGCATATTCTGTTAACATTAGCGCCGCTAAACATACATGCCAACTATGTTCTGCTGAATTTTCATAGCGTTCTAAACCGATTGGGCGGGTTTTCCGCTGAACGGTTTTTAGTTTTTCGATTTCAATTATGAAGTCGAGTATTTTTTCAATTGCTTCCATATTAAGAACAACCACAAGTGAGTTTTTTACCCGGTGAAGCCTGGTTACCTGCTGTTTCATAGCCATCACGTCGCCACCAATCAAGCCCGCCAATCAATTCTTTTACTTGAAAACCAAGTTCGGCCATTTTTAGTGCACCTTTGGTTGAGGCATTGCAACCAATGCCATCACAATAAGTGACATACAAGTGGGTTTTATCAAGCTGTGAAGTTGTTTCTGGTGATAGGGTGCGGTGTGGTAAATTAATAGCAACGGGAATATGTTCATGTTGATAAGCCTCAGGCGAGCGAGTATCGATGACAGTAACTGCTTTATTGTCATTGAGTGCTTCATATAAATCCCAGGCATCAGTTTCATACTGTAGTTTGTTGCGGTAATGTTGGATTTGAGCGTCCATGTATTCTCCTTTTACATTTTCAGCATAACTATACTAATTGGTTATCGATATCTGTTTGCAGTTTTTCTAATTCGTCGAGTATGCGTATGAATTTATTTCCGAAGTTAGTGACATGATATTCCACCCGTGGTGGGACTTCTGGGTGAGCAACGCGTTGTAAGATACCAAACTCGACATTCTTACGTAAGCACTCATTCAATACTTTTGTTGTTAAACCTTCAACATTTCTGACCATTTCACCGGGTCGATTAATGCCTGCCGCCAATAGTTGGTAAACTGTTAATGACCATTTGCAGCCATAAATCGTCTCCACCATGCGTGCACTGCGTTCAGGGGCAGACTTACGTGAAAATATTTTTTCCTGATTTTTCATTAAGATGTACCTTAAAGTACCTACCATACTCAATTGTACTTACTTTTCAATAGGCTACAGAATCCACTAGATTGCGTCCAGTTTTAAAATAATTGGAGGTGAAAATGTATAATCAAAATGCACCCTTAGCCATGATTGTTGGTGGTTCAAGCGGTATGGGCTTAGCAACAGCGAAACAACTGTTTGCCCAAGGGATTGATATTATTTTAGTTGGGCGTAACTTAAGTAAACTTGAGACGGCAAAAGAGACGTTATCAGGATCAGGTCAGGTAACAATAGTGCAAGCAGATTTGTATGAGGCATCGGATAGACAGCGGCTTATTGATTTCGTACAGAGTCAGAAGCATCATATTCAATATTTGGTGAATGCGGCTGGGTACTTTAATCCCAAAGCTTACTTAGAACATACCGAAGCAGATTATGATATCTATCTAGAGCTTAACCGAGCTATCTTTTTCATCTCCCAAGCGGTGACAAAGAATATGATGACACATGGTGGTGGCGCGATTGTTCATATCGGTTCGATGTGGGCGAAACAGGCGATTAAGGCTACCCCATCTTCTGCTTATTCCATGGCAAAGTCAGGTTTGCATGCCTTAACACAGCACATGGCGATGGAATTAGCTGAGCATCACATTCGGGTCAATGCGGTTTCACCTGCTGTAGTAAAAACACCAATATATGAAGCCTTTATTGATCCTGCTGAGGTTGACCAGGCACTCGCTGGCTTTAATGATTTTCATCCTGTAGGCCGAATCGGTAATGTAGAAGATGTTGCCAATACGATTTGTTTTTTGTTAAGTGATGCAGCAAGCTGGGTAACAGGCGCTATATGGGATGTAGATGGTGGTGTGATGGCAGGTCGTAATTAAGTATTAGGTTAAGCTATTTAGCTGCCACTTTCCTTTCGAATATTCCGGATGCGTGCTTTAACCGAAGCGGCTTCATCTCGTAGTGCCATATCGAGCATAGCATTAACGTCTTTTTGGTATTCAGGGTATTGTTGGCTTAGTAGAAATAAACCGTTATAAGACCAAGCACGTATTAATTTATTGGTGTCGGTTAGGTGCTGGTGTAGAAACTGGGCTATTTTGGGTTTTACTGTTTTGGGGATAGCCATGTAAGGCATGGATTGTAATATGTGTAGTTTGGACTGCCAGGAGGTGAAGATATCTATTTGCTGATAAATTTGTAAAATTTGCTTTTTAGTTATACTACCTTGTTCTTCTAAATGTTTTTTTAATAGCCAAGTTGCAGCAATTTGTACTTTATCTCCCTTGTTAAGTAGGCATAATAACTTTTTTATGAGGTCGTCTTCGGTTTGATATATTTTTTCCAGCAGTGCTGTTTGACGGCCATCCCATTTTTCTAGCGATTTAAGCAAGGGCATACGGAATATGTGTTAACCAGTAAAAAGGAATGTGTCTGAGTATACGCCATTATATACGCAGACACTATCCTCATGCGCCGGTATTAGAATTTAAGGCCGACCCATAACCATAATTTGTCAGTATCAACTTTACCAGCAGCACTGTCACCTGCAGAATAGGTCGCGTACTTAATGCCGCCATTATAAATCTTGTTGAACTTCTTGATGTAAGCGAAATTGATTTCGTTGCCTAAATCATCAACTGTAGCGGTAGCATCATCAGCCTCGAAATTGTGATAAGCCGCAATAACTTTTCCGTCAAACAGCTTAGTGCTAAATGAAACATAGGTATCAACTAAGCCTTGTGATGGGGTGGCAAGAAATTGATCTGTCCAGCCATTAAATTTATGTAATGTGGCTA
>CAZPAE010000009.1:0-15153 GCA_964584455.1 uncultured Thioalkalispiraceae bacterium | reverse complement strand
AAATAATGGCTTGTTGTTTTGGAGCAGATTATGCCCGCTTTACTCAGTATTGATTATATTACGCATACGTTCCCCGGTGCGCTAAACCCAACCCTAAAAGATATTAATTTAACCATCGACGCTGGTGAGCAGGTTGCCATGATTGGTCGCAGTGGTTGTGGCAAATCTACATTGCTACATATGTTAGCCGGGTTAGCGATGCCATCAGAAGGATGTGTGCGTATCCATGGTAAGCAAGTTACACGTCCTAGTGCTAAATGGAACATGATGTTTCAGCGGCCATCTTTATATCCTTGGATGAGTGTGCGGGAAAATGCGGCTCTGGGTTTAATTTTTGCTGGGCAATACAAACATGCTATGGCGCGTGTTGATGAGTTGCTGGAGATGGTTGGGCTTGGCGATAAAGCACAAGCAAATGTACAACAATTGTCTGGTGGGCAACAACAACGTGTTGCATTAGCGCGTTCATTGGCAACAGAACCCGAATTATTATTACTAGATGAACCGTTCTCAGCACTGGATGCATTTACCCGTACCAGTTTACAAAATGAAGTCTCCACTATTGCACGAAGTAAGAATATTACTTTAGTGATCGTAACACACGATATTGATGAAGCTGTCACCATGGGTAACCGGGTTGTGATCATGTCGCAAGGTCCTGGGCGGATTGTGGACGATGTACCCATTCAACTTGGTTTTCCGCGTAATCGGAACACGAGTGAGTTTAGTCAGTTACGTGAAACGCTAATGCAAAAATTTAGTGACTCAAGCCAAACAGCCAACCAAACCAATATTGAGCCATTGCACCGTACAAAGAGTGCGGCGGTGGCCTAAGCATTTTGAGTGTGTGATCAATCTAATCGGGAGTTCCTATGTCTAAGCAGCATGATGATAAAAGTGAGTTGGATTATTTGCAGGCACATGAAATGAGCCGGCGTGATTTTTTAATGGATATGTTAGCCGCAGGCGGAATGGCGGCCGCAGGTCTCATGTCACCGAGTATGCTAAGTGCAGCAGCACAATCGGCAGATGACGAAGTTGTTCGAATTGGTTATTTGCCGATTACTGATGCGACATCGTTACTGGTTGCCCATGCGATGGGGTACTTTGAAGAAGAAGGGCTTAAAACCGAGAAGCCAACCTTGATTCGAGGTTGGTCACCGCTAGTCGAAGCGTTTGCGGCGGGTAAGGTTAACTTAGTACATTTTCTAAAACCGATCCCGGTCTGGATGCGTTATAACAATAATTTCCCGGTTAAGATTATGTCATGGGCACATATTAATGGCTCAGGTATTGTCGTGGGTAAACACACTGGCGCACAGAGTTTTGCTGATTTAGGCGGCATGCAAATCGCAGTACCGTATTGGTATTCCATGCATAATATTATCTTGCAAATGGGCTTACGGCACGCTGGCTTGAAGCCTGTGATAAAACCGCAGACCGCTAAGCTAGCAAAAGATGAAGTAAATTTACAAGTTATGCCACCACCCGATATGCCGCCGGCGTTGGCTTCAAAGAAAATAGATGCCTTTATTGTTGCAGAACCATTCAATGCTGCAGGTGAAATGTTAGCAAAAGGTAAAATGCTGCGGTTTACCGGCGATATTTGGAAAAATCACCCTTGTTGTGTTGTTTGCATGAATGAACAGGTTGTGAAGGCAAAACCAACTTGGACCCAGAAAGTGATGAATGCCATTGTACGTGCCGAAATTTATGCTCAGCAAAATAAACAAGAAGTGGCCCATATGTTATCTAAGAATGGTAAACGTTATCTGCCTATGCCCGCCAAAGTGGTTGAGCGTGCCATGACCAGTTATGACGAAAAGACCTATGCTAAACCGGCGGCGATTCAAAATGCCGCATGGGGTAGTGGACGCATTGACTTCTCACCATGGCCATACCCTTCAGCAACCAAGTTTATTGTTGACTCGATGAACCAAACCGTTGTTAGTGGTGATAAGACGTTCCTCAAAGCACTGGATCCACAATTTGTGGCAGACGACCTAGTGGATTATCACTATGTTAAAGTGGCAATGGAGAAATACAAAGGTTGGGAAACTGCACCAGGGATCGATATGGCAAATCCTTTCGAACGTGAAGAGGTGATTGCATTGTGAGTATGCCAGCCAGCCAACCCAGTGCCAGTTTACAATACGCAAATAAGGATGATGTGCTAAAGACGATTTGGCTAGTTGCACAGCCTTTAGTTTATCCTATTTTAGGTATCATCCTATTATTGTCACTCTGGTGGTTGGGAGGCTATGTTGTGGCAACCAACCCAGACACCGAGTCGTTTGCTGGGTTTGCACCGGCCCCTGCATTTTTAAAACTGTATGAGTTAATTCACTCTGGTGAACTTTGGGGGATTATTTATCCTAGCTTGCTGCGGATTGGTGCTGGCTTGTTATGGGCAACCGTTATCGGTATTCCCGTGGGTATCTTGATTGGTTTATCTAAACCAATACAAAGTACCACCCATATTCCATTTCAGTTTTTAAGAATGATTAGTCCATTGGCATGGATGCCAATTGCAGTATTGGCTTTTGCGACATGGGATGGGGCGATTATCTTTCTCATCGCAGTTGCCGCCATTTGGCCTGTTATGTTCTCAACAGCCCATGGTGTGCGTCGCATTGACCCGCTGTGGTTTAAGGTGGCAAAAAACTTAGGTGCGGGTGGGCAGCAGATGCTACGTCGAATTATTTTACCGGCAATTGCACAGGATGTTTTTGCCGGGGTACGTTTAGCGGTAGGCGTAGCCTGGATTGTGTTGGTGCCAGCGGAATATTTAGGTGTGACCAGTGGTTTAGGGTATGCCATTAATGATGCACGTGACACCTTAGAGTACGACTTACTCGCGGCTATCGTCGTGGTAATCGGTGTTATTGGCTACCTGTTAGATGGTATTTGCTTAAAGCTGATTAAGCGCTTTAGTTGGCGCTTAGAAAGCTGAGATCATTATTGTGCAGTTGCACTATTATAAGACATTACGGAACTTATTCTGCTGAGCTATGCAAGCCTAACATGTTGAATTTAATAGATTGTCATCAATGGCATACTGCTTGCAACTTTGTTAGAAGACAATAATGCATAGTTTCTGACAAAGAGAAAACCCATGAAAGCGATTAAGACGATTGATGATACATTCGCGGCGCATATTGTCGACAATGTCGATGTTGTTGTGATTGAGCAAGCAGCTAAGCTTATCGCGCATTCCACTGATCCTGATTATGCTATCCAGAACATACTGCGATTTTTATCACAGATGTTAGGCTTAAATCGGGGGCGTGTGCTATTGCCTGATGAACAAACCGGGAAACTCCATATTCGTTATGCGTATGGCCTTACCGACGAAGAAAAACAACGTGGCACCTATCAAATCAACGAAGGGGTAAGTGGTCGGGTACTGAAAACAGGCCAAATTGCCTTAATTCAAAATATTGATGATGAGCCTTTTTATTTAGGGCGTGCGGTTGAGCGGACCACATTGCCACAGGAAACGGTTTCTTATATCGCTTTGCCGCTATTACGTGATGACAAACCTATTGGGGTATTAGCTGTGCATCGTATTCGTCATCGCCAGCGGTCGTTTGACAAGGATTTAAGTACCTTGCGAGTGGTTGCAACATTCATTGTACAGATTCTGATGGTTAATCGTCTCATTTCCGAGCGCACCGCGGAGCTGGTTGATGAGAACCAGTATTTAAAAAATGCCTTGGATAATCGCGGTAGTGCTTATGGCATTTTAGGTGAAAGTACCGCATTGCAGATTGCGTTACAGCAAGCACAACGTGTTGCGGATACCCAGGCTAGCGTGTTATTAACTGGTGAGTCAGGCACCGGGAAAGAAAAATTTGCCCGAATGCTACATCTATCAAGTAGTCGAAAAGATGCGCCCTTTGTGGCAATTAATTGCGCGGCTATTCCTAAAGATTTAATCGAATCAGAGCTATTTGGGCATGAGAAAGGTAGCTTTACAGGTGCTACGGCCAATAAAAAGGGCAAAATCGAGATGGCCAGTGGCGGGACCTTATTTTTAGATGAAGTAGGGGACCTTAGCTTTGATCTACAAGCGAAATTATTACGTGTATTGCAAGAACAGGTGATTCAGCGTATTGGAGGTAATCGAGAAATACAAGTCGATGTGCGTATTGTGGCAGCGACTCACCGTAACTTGCAACAAGCGGTGAACGATGGCGATTTCCGTATGGACTTGTTCTATCGGCTTAATGTATTTCCTATTCATTTACCACCATTACGTGAACGTATGGCGGATATTCGTATTCTTGCTCGACATTTTATTAATGTGGCCAACCATGAATATAATCGAAATGTTATCTTAGATAATGATGTGATTACCCAGCTAGAAAATTACAGTTGGCCGGGTAATATTCGGCAGTTAGAGAATGTCATTAAACGTGCTGTCCTCATGTGTCCGGGGCATGCTCTTGTGGTGAATGATGTGGTTAGCATCTTAAATGAAGAGGCACAAATCAATCTCGTGCAGCCTCATGCGGATTTACCACAAGCTGAAGTCATGGCAGTACCTGAGTTAGTTACGCCGAATGACTCGAGCGTTAGACCTTATGCCTGGGTGCGTGCAGATGAATCAGAACGTATTCTTGCTGCATTACGGGCCTCAGGTGGTAATAAAACCCGGGCAGCACTGAGCCTGGGATTATCACCACGTCAGTTGCGCTATCGGCTTAATAAACTCGGCCTAGCCGAGCAGTATTAAGCGCTGATACTTTTTAGCACGGGTATAGTTGATTGGGACTGTTTGATTTTAGTGTATAAATGGTGGCTTAATTGAGTATATTTTCCACTTAATACAAAGCCATGTAATACATTATCAGCAATATATTGCAGGTGATAGCCTTCGTTATCCGCAATGACTTTCCATTGTCCTTTTGCCATTGTTGAAGGTGGGTAAACCACTAGCGACATTTTAGCTAATTTAACCCGAATCGGTGCTGCTATGGTTTCAAATGGAATACTGTTCCCCGCGATATGCGCAGCAAGGGTGGTTGCTTGTCGATGAATCGGTTCTATATAAGCATAACAGCGTTCATTGACTTGTGCGCAATCACCTAGCGCATAAATATGTGGTATGGTTGTTTGCATGGTTTGGGCATTAACTTGAATACCTTGCCCATAACCTAGCTGTGCTTTATGGGCGAGGCGGGTGAGTGGGCTTAGCCCTAGCGCACGGACGACCACATCGGTTTCGAGTACTTCACCATCATTAAAGCTTATTTGATAGGTGCTATTGTGCTTATCCACTCGGGTGATATTTTTATTGGGCAAAAATGCAATATTCCGGTTTGCTAAGTATTGCTCCACTGATTCGGAAACAGTGTCAGGTAATATTGAGGCCAAAGGCAATGTTGCACGGTCAATGAGGGTGACTTGAAACCCACCTACGGTGAGGTCATCAGCTAGCTCACAACCAATCAGTCCTGCGCCAATAATAGCAATACGCTGCTTGGGTTTGTTTAATCGTTGACGTAATGCTTTATAACTATTGAGATCGTTCACAGTTAATATATCATCTTGTGCGTTACCCTCAATGTCTAACGGGATAGACTGGGCACCTACAGCCAATACTAGGTCACCATAATAAATCGAGCCTCGGGTGGTGAGAATGCGCTTACGCTGCGTATTGATCGCTACAACACGAGTATGTTCACGTAACATGATGTTTAATGCGGCTGCCTTACTCGCTGCTGGTGTTTCCACCAACTCGTCCACACCACAACCTTGTGAATATGCCATCGATAAGGTTGGTTTAGGGTAGTAGTCGGCTGAATCGGCGCTAATAAGAATAATAGGCCGTTGTATCTGTTGGGCACGCAGTTCGCTGGCGACTGTCCAGCCGGCGATACCTGCACCAATAATGACAATGGCATTCTTAGTTTGTGTCTGCCTTAGTCGAGTATGCAGTTGGCTCACTGAGACAGTGGTTGATGATGAGGTGTCTAATAACACCATATCCGTCTTAGCGACACCGCATAATGGACACATCCAGTCATCAGGAATATCCTCATATCGCGTGCCTGGGGCAAGGCCACTGTCGGGATCACCCTTTTCTTCGTCATAAATAAAACCACAAATACGGCAAATATACTGCTGATAAGGTTGGCTAGGCATGGGCTACATCACTTGGTTGAATTTCAATGCTATTTAAAATAGTTTCAAAAATGGTATCTAGCTCTTCGGCTATCATATTTAATCCACTTGACTGATAGGGGGCAAAAACGGTTTTTGCAGTGCGATATTGCACAACTGTGTGCTTATCTTCGTCTTCATAGACGTGAATACGCAGTGGAATGTCAAGTCCGGCTGGTTTATAGGCTGCCCATACGCGTACAGCAAAATCAGGTCGAAATACTTCAAGAATTTGGTCTGCTGGTACGTTCTTGCCGATTTTGGCTGCATTGGCTTGCCCGTTGATATGACTGACTATGCGCATATTGGCACCTTCAATGGTTGCCTTGAGTGCAGCGACGACTTCATCTGCTGGCAAGTTGAACTTTAATATCATCATTGTTTTATTCCGCTATGGGTTGAGGTTGTAGATTTTTTGCTGTGAGTGACACAATACTCTCCATCACAGCATCAGCTTCATGGCCGACTTGTGATAAGGTATCTAGCTCATATTTGGCAAATGCATCGGAAAGTGAACGGCGCATAATAACCGTATTGCCTTCGGGATCTTCATATAGATATAGTCGAACAGGAATTTCAATACCGGCTTTTTGCTCGGTACGCCAAACCCTAACAGCGAACTCTGGTCGAAATACTTCAATTACCCGTACGGCTGGAACCTGTTCACCAATTTTAGCTGCATTTGCTTGGCCATTGATATGACATAGTAATAACATGCCATGACCTTTAATTTGCTGTTCTAGTTGTTCGAAAACGGTTTGCATATCTTGTGCAATGGTTTTTATATACATTGTCATATCCTAATTCGTTAGCATCGTGTCAAGCTCTTTACGTAAATGTTTAATTGCGGGTGTGACAATCGCAACAAAATAGGCTTCACGTAATTTGCGTTGGGCGGGCGCATCAGCTAAATAACCACGCGCCCCTGTGTGTAGCATGGCCGAATGAGCTGCACGCAGGGTTAATTCAGATGCTTCTAGTCGAATTTGAATAACATCTTGTAATAATGCTTTATCTGTATTAAAAGGATCTGCTAGTAGTGGTAGTAAGCGTTCGCCTAATTCATGATAGTCGGCTTCAATTTCATCAGGTCTATCTTCTAAAAAACAATTAACATGCCCAAGTAGGGGCTCGACTTCACGCATGAGCTGGATACAGCTTTCAATTAAACCGGTTGCCATGCCGCTTTGTAACAAAATAAAACCGGCTTTGATTTTTTGTAGGTAGGGTTGTACTGGATCAGCAATGAGTTGCGACTCGGGAATAAAAACATTTTTGAATTGGCAACCGAATGTGCCGGTTCCTTCCATGGCGGTAAACTCAGCATTGCTCAATAATTGAAAACCCTCATGAGTACAATGCATTAAAAACATAATTTCTCTAGCATGTTGGTCATCAGTACGTGCGATAGCACCAAAGTAATGGCCCGGCCCAAGGTTGGATACCCAGGGTAGTGTCCCATTGATAATAAATCCACCTTGGACCGGGGTGGCACGTAACTGTAATGGCTCAATAGCTGAAAAGTACTTCATTGGGTTGGATAGAGCAGTACCGCCTAGGAATTCACCTCGAGAAATGCGTGGCAATACCGTTTGGTGTAGATGACTATTATCAGAGTTTTCGACATACCACCCTAGTACATCCTGACACCATGCCATAAAACCCGTGGATAGACACTCTTTAGAAATGACTGCCATGGTTTGTACGGCAGTAATCAGATCTGTCTTTCCTGTATCATTTTGTGAACTCAGGTGTTGATTAAAAGCACCGGCCTGGCCGAAGTTATGCAATACCGTAGCAGGGTATAAACCTTCCCGATCAATTTTCGTCGTTAATGGTGCTAGCTGTTGCTGAACAAGTTGCTGTACCTCATCAATAACCAATTGATTGATAGTGTCATAGCTGTTAACGGCTAAGGTTTGATCTGATTCTTTTAATATACTAGACATACTACTCTCACTCATTCAATGAATAATGTACTGATTATGCTAATGTCACATCTACGTTAACTGGGTTACGCAAAGTATTCGCAACTGGTGACCATTGATTTGCATGTGCAACTAATGCTTCGAGTTGCTCACGGTTGGCATCGCCTTCAAGAAAGAACTTAACGCGTACATCGGTAAAACCTAAGCGTTTATCTTCATCTAGATCACCGCAGCCCCACACTGCAGTCACATTAATATCACCCTCAAGATCAAGCTCGAGTTTAGTTAGTCTAATGCCTTGAGCTGTGGCATTGGCGTGGATACCTACTGCAAGGCAAGCACCTAATGAGGCTAATACTGCCTCTGATGGGTTCGGTGCATTGTCTTCGCCCAATAAGTGCGGTGGTTCATCAATTAACATCGGGTCAAGGTCGCGAACATAAGTCATGTTACGGAATATCCCTTCACAGACGGTTTTAGCTTTTAAAGTTACGATAGACTTAGGGTTTGCCTTACCTTTTTCGGCCAGTGCGGTTAAGCCATCTTTATCTAGCGGGCGTAGTGTTTCGTTACTCAGTGACATATTAGATTGTGCGGTTGCCATATGATTTCTCCTGGTTGTTTGTTATCGCAATAAAACATCGCTATTTTGTCTATCGCAAGGTACGTGCCACTTTATTCAATGTGTATGAAAACAATAGGTTAGGTTAGTAATGCACGATGAAGTAGGTTTTAAAGCAATGACATTGTCTTACTTTGTCGACATTATGTAGTCGCATGTGAGCAATCATGACAAAGTGAACAATGTCGACAATATGAACGCTTAATGGCAACGTAATTAGGTGTGACATATGGTGGTTTGAGTTTCTTGTTTTATTAAATCAGCTAGTTAGATTCTGTTTGCAAAGTTGGCTCGGGCTTTGCAGAACAATAATGACAATAATCAGAGCATGAGATCACGCCTGATAACCGAGGTGACATCTACGTGCTGGTGTTTGATCTAACTAGAGAAGGAGGTACTTCATGAACAAAGTACTTATTAGCCCTACTGAACTCGCTAACCTAATTGAGTCCGAGCCTGTTGTTATTATCGATACCCGGGACCCAGAAACCTATGCGGCCGATCATATTCCGGGTGCTGTCAATATACGTGATATATTTACTTATCTTGCTACAACAGATGTTGATGGTTTAGATGCCATTGAGCACAAATTTGCTGAGTTGTTCGGTTCTGCGGGTATCTCAGGCGAAGAAACGGTTGTGTTTTATGAGGATGCCATGAATACAGGTTTTGGGCAGTCTTGTCGTGGTTATTTCTTATTGACTTCGTTAGGCTATGAGAAAGCAGCCGTATTGCATGGTGGACTTCAGGCCTGGATTGATGATGGTTTACCGACAACTCAGCAGACAAGTGAAAACCAACAAGTTACGTTTTCGGTGACTACACCACCAACCTCATTAATGGTGACGCAAGATGATATGCTTGCTGCGATTGATGATCCTACCATTAAGATCCTCGATGTGCGTGATAAAGACGAATGGATTGGGGTAAGTTCCTCCCCCTATGGGGTTGATTTTTGCCCACGTAAAGGGCGTATTCCAGGTGCCGTTTGGTTGGAATGGTATAAATTGATGGATGAGCGCGAAATAGGTTATAGCACTTTTCGTTCTAATGAAGATATTCTTTCTGCTTGTGCTGAACTAGGGATTACCAAGGATAGTACGGTCTATCTTTATTGTTTTAAAGGCGCACGTGCATCGAATACTTTTGTTGCACTACAAGAAGCAGGCATTGAAAATATTAAAATTTATTTTGGTTCTTGGAATGAGTGGTCGCGTAACTTTGATTTACCTATTGATGAGGCCATTGTTGCTGCGGCATGATTTATGCTCTTTATATATTATAAAAAGCCTGCAATAGCAGGCTTTTTTATTGTTTAGGTATATATGGGTTACCAGGATTTATAAGGCAGGAACTTACCATTTAAAGTGATCACAACCCGATCACCGGCAGGGTTTTCTTCCTTGTCGATGTGCATGGAGAAATCAATGGCGCTCATAATTCCATCGCCAAATTTTTCGTGGATTAGTGCTTTCATACTATCCCCATAAACACCGATCATTTCGTAAAACCGATAAATAACGGGGTCGGTTGGCACAATTTTATCCCAGCTTTTATGGGGGAACTGTTCTAAAGCCGTGGCTACATCATCGGATAAACTGAGTATGTCACATAATGATTTAGCTTGCTCAGCAGGCATACTATTCATTCCCATGCAGGCGGAGGTTGTCCACACGGGTGACATACCAATCTTTTCAGCAATCGCTTCCCAACTAAGTCCAGATGCCATTTTGGCTTCTAGAATGGTTGCGGTCATTTGGTCTTTATTCATGATTTACTCCTAATGTATCGAATGATAGGCACGTTGCTTATGCAGGTAGTGCCGTATTGCTTGAATGAAGCGTGGATTGTTCCGGGGTGGTGATTTGTGCCGGGTCAACATGGGTTGGTTTACTGTCCTTAGGATAGCTTTGTGCATTACCATGGTTATCGCCAGATAGTTCTTTAGACCGGCTAACTAAGAAATCGACTAAATGGTTTCTAATTTTGTAATAAGCCGGGTGATGAATAATCGTATTACGTTCTCGTGGTCTGGGAATAGAAACACTGACCGACTCTGCAATACGTGCATAAGGACCGTTAGTCATTAATAAAATACGATCAGCTAGTAGAATAGCTTCATCTACATCATGGGTGATCATAAATACTGTTTGTTGTGTTTCATTCCAGATTTTGATTAATTCCTCCTGAATAACGCCTCGAGTTAGCGCATCCAAGGCACCAAAGGGCTCGTCCATGAGTAATAGTTGGGGTTGCGTGGCAAACGCACGTGCGATGCTGACACGTTGTCGCATACCACCGGAGAGCTGTGAAGGTTTACGTTGTTCTACGTCCTTTAAGCCCACTAGCGATAAATATTTTAAACTGTGCTTAATGACCTTTTCTTTGCTCCATTGCGGAAAGCGGGCCTGCACACCAAAAGTGATATTCTTCAGGGCTGAGCGCCACGGGAGTAAGCTGTAATTTTGGAAGATAACACCACGTTCTAGACTGGGGCCGGCGACTTCCTTCCCGTTCATAATAACGACACCTTCTGTGGCGCGATCCAGACCGGCTAAAATGTTTAAGATGGTCGACTTACCACAACCAGAGTGGCCAATGATGCAAACAAACTCACCTTTTTCGATACTAAAATTTGCATGCTCGAAAACGGTTAAATCTTCCTGTTTTGCTGGGTAACGTTTAGCTAGCCCTTCAACTTCAACAAAATATTTCTTCATGATGATTCCTATTCTTTATAGGCTACTAATCGACTTACTGAGGAGAGCGCAAGGTCCAACAACATGCCTACTAGACCAATCATTAAGATAGAAAAAATAACGCTATTCAGATCTAAGTTATTCCACTCATTCCATACGTAATACCCAATACCGGTACCACCGACTAGCATTTCTGCTGCAACAATAACTAACCAGGCAATGCCTATAGAAATCCGCATCCCAGTGAGAATGGTTGGTGCGGCGGCAGGTAGAATAACCAAGGTGGCTGTTTTAAACGTTTTGAGTTCGTGAGTGCGGGCAACATTAATCCAATCTTCACGCACATTGGCCACGCCAAATGCTGTGTTGATTAACATGGGCCAAATAGAGCAAATAAATATCACAAAGATTGAAGAGGCTTCCGAGTCTTTAATGATAAACAAGGCCAATGGCATCCAGGCCAATGGTGATATCGGTCGTAGTACCTGGATAAAGGGGTTCAGTGCCTTTTGCATCAATGGTGACATGCCGATCAGGAAACCCACTGGAATAGCAATCAAGGCGGCTAGGAAAAATCCCGTTAATACACGATAGATAGAATAACCAAGCTGGATACCGATACCTTTATCATTTGGCCCAGCATCATAAAAAGGGTTACCTAATTCGCTGATGGCTAGTTTAATGACTGCCGAGGGTGGCGGTACGCGAGCCTCTTGGTCCGCGCCACCCATGAGGAGTTCATATTCGGATAGTGCCTGGGTTTTTTCTGGTGCCTGATTGAGTAGTTCCCAAACACCCAGGGCTAATACCAGAAGAATGATCGATAACAACCCAGCACGGAACGATAAGCTGTTCAGCATTATGTTCTCCTGATCTTAAAGCTTTCAATATAAGCTTCAGGCTGGGTGTGATCGAAGGGTTTACCCATAATAGTATAATTTTCATAGGTCTTATTCGGCGGTGCATAACCTAATTCTTTCATGATCTTGGCCGCATCAGATGCAAGATAAACTTGTTCAGCAATTTTGTTATAGTCCACATCACCTTTAATATAACCCCAGCGTTTCATTTGAGTTAGGATCCATACGGCCATGGAATGCCAAGGGAAAGGGTCAAAATCGATACGATCAGGAACATTTTTTACTTCACCTAAGCCATCAGCATAGCGACCTGTTAATACTTGCTGGATTACTGGTACCGGTTGGTTTAGATAGTTTTTGGGGGCAATGGCAGCAGAGATTTCTTTACGGTTTTCAGGTTTCGACGAATAATGTGTGGCATCAATAATGGCGCGTAGTAGGGCACCATAAGTATTAGGATTTTCAGTGGCGAATTCCTGACTACAAGCAAAGGCGCAACAAGGGTGACCTTCCCAGATATCTTTGGTTAATGTATGTAAAAAGCCAACTTTCTCCCACACGGCACGTTGATTAAAGGGGTCTGGTGATAGATACCCATCTAGGTTACCCGCACGTAAATTAGCTACCATTTCCGGTGGTGGAACAACACGGATCTGAATATCTTTATCGGGGTCTAAACCATGTTCAGCGACATAGTAACGAAGTAAGAAGTTATGCATGGAGTAATCAAACGGGACACCAAACTTAAACCCTTTCCATTTGGATGGATCCCGTTTGTCTTTGTGCTGAACGTGTAGCACAATGGCTTGGCCGTTGATGTTTTCCACCGCAGGCATAATAAACGGTTTTGCTGTTGAACCTGCACCCATGGTCATGGCTAATGGCATGGGTGTTAACATGTGTGAGGCATCATACTCTTTGGCAAGAGACTTATCTCGCGCCACGGCCCAACCTGCGGTTTTAATCACATCTACATCTAAGCCGTATTTACTATAAAAGCCCATGGGATGGGCCATGATAATCGGTGTTGCACAAGTAATTGGAACAAAGCCAACCTTTAGCTTTGATTTCTCTAGTTTGCCTTTACCCATTTCTTCCTTGAATGCTGCCTTTGCTGCATCCAGGGGAAATAAGCTGGCCAGTAAGGCTGCGAGTGCGCCACCACCTACCGTGCCAATGAAACTACGTCGACTGATCTCGCTATTATTGAAAATAGCACGTACCACTGCGTTATCGATTGCTCGATCTAACATGTCTTCACTAGAATTAAATGTGTCCTCTTTTTTATGGGGCGGTGTTTCATCAGGTAGGTGAGTTGGCGTAAATGCAGCTTGCTCTACGGCATCTTGCATCTGGCTAGCTGTTTTCAGTTTCATTCTACTTTTAAGCGTTTCGCAAATCGGGCAACGGCACCCTGTTTCATGTTTTAAACTGGTATCGGCGTCAAACGGATCACCTAAGCTTTTATGTGTCATGTTTTTCTCCCGCGGTATTCGAGTTAAGTCAGCCCAACTCGCACCCTAATGGTTCATTGTTTGTCTATTTTGATGCATGCAAACGGTTGCGATGCTGTTTCAGTCATCCTGTTAAGTGCGAGCAATATTGATTCAGTAACGTACGTAAGGGCTATTGCAGGGGGTGTGCCAGACTAGCAGCAGCAGATTAACCATCTGTTTTTGCTATGAAATTATCGATTTTGGGATAATGGCGTAGTTACGTATTTTCGTAGTTCAACGAAAATGCGTCATCTCAACTACGAAAAAATGTAATGTGGTATAGAACTTGATACACCTTCTATGAAATAGGAGGCGTACACCATGAATAATAGGTATGGCGAGCAAGTTTTCCAACATAGTAGCGAGGCGATGTTGGTGATTGCACCTTATCGCAATGCCATTGTATCCACTAACATTGCTGTTACCCATTTGCTGGGGTATTCACAACAGGCTTTGCAGTCATTAACACCGGTTCAATTATTTAGCCAAGCACAGGCTATATTAACGGTGTTTACCCAAGAGGTGTTACATAAAGGGCAAGCATGGAGTCATGATATCCAGGCAGTAACCGCTTGCGGTGAACAGATAAAAGTAGATATGACAGCGAGTTATTTTTGTGAAGGCGAGCAGCCAGATAGCGAAGTATTGATTAGCATTATATTGCGTGATCATCAAGAAATTGCTCACCACTATGAATTAACCGAAGCCAATCAAGTTCATCGCAGTGGCTTGGCTAAGTGGAAAACCATTAATCATGTCTTCCAAGAAATTGAACGACAAAATCAACTTATTCTTGGCGCAGCAGGGGAAGGGATTTATGGTGTGAATGTTGATGGTGAGACCACCTTTGCTAACCCTGCGGCGGAGAGAATGTTAGGTTGGCGGGCTGAGGAATTGGCCGGACGCAATATTCATAATTTAATTCATCATAGTCATGAAGACGGTTCCCGGTACACGGTCAAGGCTTGTCCTATTTATGCTGCTTTTCATGATGGCGAAATACATCATGTGGATAACGAAGTATTTTGGCGAAAAGATGGTAGTGCTTTCCCGGTAGAATATACAAGTACACCGATTACCGACAATGGTCGTTTAGTGGGGGCGGTAGTGGTATTTCGTGATGTGAGTGATCGCCGCCAGGCCGAGATGCAATTGCGGCAGGCTTTGAATCAGGTGGAAACACTTAAAGCGCGCTTAGAGATGGAAAATGCCTATTTGCAAGAAGAAATTCGTGAAGAGTACTCTTACAAAGAAATTGTCGGTAAGAGTGCAGCGATTAATACGATTATTCGGCAAATTGAGTTGGTCGCAAAAACCGATGCGAATGTGTTAATTAGCGGTGAATCGGGTACCGGCAAAGAGTTAATTGCCCGGGCCATT